>JALSPE010000037.1 GCA_026986085.1 Campylobacteraceae bacterium
ACCATTCCTCCTATAATTGCTAGTGCCATTGGTGAGTTGCTCTCATATCCTGGACCCTCTATGAATGCTAGTGGTATCATAGCTCCTATCATTGCTACTGTTGTCATTATAATTGGTCTAAATCTCTTTTCTCCTGCTTCTATAGATGCATTGTTTACATCTAGTCCCTCTTTTATTGCTCTATTGGCGTAATCTACAACCAAAATTGCATTTTTACCAACCATTCCAAGCAGAAGTATCAATCCAATCATAACAAATATACTAAAGTTATTTCCACTTGAATGCAGAGCTATTAACACCCCAGCAACCGATAGTGGCATTGCTATCATAATAATAATTGGCTGAATTAAAGATTCATAAAGAGCTGCTAATATTATAAAAATCAAAATTACTGCCAAGCCAATAGCACTACCGAAGGCTTTTGCTGTATCTTTCATTCTCTCAGCATCGCCTGTAAATCTGTAGCTGTAACCTTTTGGGAGCATACTTTTTAAGATTTTATCTACTTTATCTACTGCTTTATTTAAGCTAATTCCATCTGGAACGGCTGAGAGCATTACTTTTCTCTCTCTATCATATCTGTTAATAGATGCTACTGTTTTTAGCAATTTTACATCTATTAAACCATCCAAGCTGATTAAATCTCCACTGCTAGAGCGAACTTGCAAACTCTTTAGAGCTTCAATATTATCTCTATATTTATCAGATAACCTCATCGTAATATCAAATTCGCTACCATTTTGCTGAATATGTGATACAACTTTGTTGCTAGAGTATGAGTTAAGCAAAACTGCAGCAATTTGTTGAGGCGATACGCCTACTCTTTTAGCACTCTCTTTTAACACCTTTACACTCAATTGAGGCTTTCCATATTCATAATCTCTATCTATCTCAACAAGACCTTTTATACTCTTCATCTTTTTCATTAATTTAGCAGAAATCTCATCTAATTTCTTTAAAGAGTCGCCTGTAATTACAATTTGAAGAGGTGCAGTTGCTGAGCCTGTATCAAATGGTGGTATCTTATCTACAATTACTTTTGCCTCTTTAATTTTACTAAACTTCTCTCTAAACTTCTTCATAATATCTGCTTGTGAAGTGCCTAACCTTTTATCTTTTGGAATTAAGCGAACATAAATTTTTGCTTTTTGTTGCTCTTTTGCTGCATTGTATCCAATAGAAAGAACTGTATATTCTATATTTTTATCTCTTTTTAACTCTTTTGTAATTGGCTTTGCGATTTGCTTCATCTTCTCTATATTTGTGCCAAGAGGTGCTTTTATCTTTACTGTAAATTCACTATTATCCTCCATTGGCAAAAAGTCCATACCAACCCCAAAGAATTTAACCGAAATTACCATTGCCCCAATAGCCAAGGCAACTGTTAGAAATCTAAGCTTTACAACCCACTTTAATATAGAAGCATAGCCCCTCTCTATTGCTACAAACATTGGCTCTGTAATTTTGTGAAACCAGCTTACTTTTCCACTTAAAGCCCTTGCACTAACTGAAGGTATTAGAGCAATTGCAACTAAAAACGACAGCACCACACCAGCAGCAACAGTCATAGCAAATGAGTTAAAAAAGAGCCCAACAATTCCACTCATAAATGCAACTGGAATAAATACAGCCAAAAGCACAGCAGACATTCCCAAAACTGAAAACATTATCTCTTTTACACCCTCGTAAGATGCCTCAAACGGCTTTAAGCCATGCTCTAATTTTTTTGCAATATTTTCAGTTACAACTATAGCATCATCTATAAATATACCAATTGCAAGGGTAAGTCCTATCATTGTTAGACGGTTCAAATCATATCCCATCCAATTCATAATTGCAAATGTTCCAATTACAGAAGTTGGTATCGCAATAGCTGAGACTAGTGTAATTGTTACACTTCTTAAAAAGAAAAATACAATAATAATTGCCAAAATTGCACCATAAATTAGGTCAAATGTAACATTATGCATAATCTCTAAAATCTTATTTGACCTATCTGAAAGAACCAAAATTTTATAGTTATCTCCAGCTATCTCTTTTAATTGAGGCAATATCTTTTTAACACTTTTAATAATATTTAGTGTATTTTCACCAGAAATCTTCTTAACAACTAAAGAGAGACCAACACTTCCATCAACACTAGAGTAACTCTTAATATCGCTTAAAGAGTCTATAACATCTGCTACATCTTTTAACTTAACTCCTGGTTTTACAACAAGCTCTTTAAGCTCATCTACACTTTTTGCATCTGCTTCTAGTTTAATCATTATATTTTTATCTTTGGTAATAATTTTACCAGTTCCTAAAGATATATTGCTAGATGCTACAATAGAGCTTAGTTCATTGGCACTTAGCCCATACTTATTTAATCTGTTTGGGTCTAAAAGTATCTTTACCTCTCTATCTCTAAACCCAATAATATCGACTGCTCCAACACCTTTTACTCTTTGTAGTTTTGGTTTTAGCTTTTTGTCTGCTAACTCCATTAATTTTTGCTCATTACCATCTTTTGTGGAGACAAAAAGTGTTATAACATCACCCCCAGCTCCGAGCTTTCTAACTATTGGTTTTTCTACATCTTTGGGTAGTGAAGTAGAGCCTATTTTATCTCGTATATCATTAGTCGCTTCATCTAAATTTTTCTCTAACTCAAACTGCACAACAATCAAACTAAAGTTATCATAACTTGTAGATTTTATCTTTTTTATGCCATCTATTCCACTTATAGCCTCTTCTAGCTTATCTGTTACTTTTGTCTCTACAGTAGAAGCATCTGCTCCATAATAGGCTGTCTGAACAGAAACAACTGGAAAATCAACCTTAGGAAATAGATTAATAGGCATACTTTTATACGAAATTAATCCAAATACTATAAATATCATAAAAAACATTAGCGTCGCAATTGGGCGCTTTATTGCAAATTTATACATCTATTTAACCTCTATACTACCTGTGCCAAAGAGTCCTACTGGCACATCTTGAACTATAGCCTCGGCAGTAGCTTTTCTTATTTTTGTATTAATAGTTGGATAAACCTTTGTAATCTTTGCAGTGTAACTCTTATTTTCTCCATCGAAGTTATATGTAAAATTATCTCCAGCTTTAACACTGCCTATATATTTTTGATCAAACTCAATTATCAATTTTCTTTTATGTTGGCTCTCTAACTTTAAAACAGGTCTTAGTGTCATACCACTTACTGCATCTCCAACTTCTAAATATTTATTGGTTACTACTCCATCAAAAGGCGCTTTAAGTAGTGTTTTATCTAGCATAGCTTTTGTGAATTCTAGTTTTGCTTTTGCAGACTCTACTTTAAATCTAAATTTATCCAATTTAGCTTCATCTATTACACTCTTAACTTTTAACATTCTGTTTAAATCTCTTTTTGCATACTTTAGAGTAATTTTGGACAACTTGACATTTGCTGCTAAATCTCTACTTTTAAGTTTTGCTAAAACTTCTTCTTTTTGCACTTTTGATCCAATATCAACATTAAATTTACCTACTATTCCTGTTGCGTTAAATGCCAAAGTTGCCTCTTTTGCTGGTTTTACATTAAATGTTGCATAGATACTTTGTGCATATATTGATATAGTTAAACTTATTATAACTATTAAACTTTTCATCTTATTGCTCCTTTTAAATTTGCTCCACTATAATAAAATATAGATGCCTTTGCTACCTCTAAATCGTATATAGCCTCTTTATACTGCCCAAATGTAACTGCTTTTTGTGTTAGTGCATCTAAATATGTTACATACTCTATTAATCCTGCTTCATACTCTTTTTTAACCCTTTTATAGCTCTCTTTTGCACTTAAATATGCACTTTTTGCACTTTTTATTTTGGCTCTTATGCTTCTTAACTCTATTTTAGATAGCTTCAAATTCATCTTTTGCTCTCTTAAAAGCTCATTTGCCAAACTTAAAAGTGATAATCTTTTATATTTTAAAGCTTCTCCCTTTTGTTTAATTGTGCCACCATCATATAGCCTCATCGAAGCTTGAATACTCAATTTAGAGTTATGCTCTGGTAATTTGCCAAAAGGGCTTGGTGCTGTATCTGCAAATTTAGATTTGCTATATCTATATTTTAATCCAACTTGTGGTTTATATGCGCTTTCTATTGCCTTTTGGTTATAGTTTAAAGAGTTGGCTAATGCTCTAATTTTTTTTATATTAAACAGAGGAGAAAAAGTAACTCTATTTGGGTTTTTAAAGTAGTTTAGCTTTAAAAATTTAATTTTTTTGTGGCTAAGTAATTTAAGTCTCTCTAAAGTGCTTTGCATTGCAAATTTAATACTCTCTTTTGCATATCTATTTTGCTCTATTGCACTCTTGATTCTACTTACCTCTTCGCTAGTTACAAGCCCCACACTCTTTAGCTTTTTAAGTCTGTTAAGTTGCGCTTTTAGGGCACTATCTCTACTGCTAATTGCTTTTAAATTTGCAACTGCTTTAAAGTAGTTGTAGTATAGTTTTATAGCTTTTAGGCTTAAACTTCTCTCTATTGCTCTTTTTTCAAAATTTGTAGCTCTTTGCTCTAGTTTTTTTGCTCTTGTTAAGTTTGCTCTTTTGCCACTATCGTAAATTTTATAATTTAGTAAAATAGACAAAGTCGCACTCTCTCCTGGAGTAAAAGCGCCCTTTGGAGAGTTTTTACTAAGTTCTGCTACAATATCAACTGTTGGCATAGAACTTGCACTCAAAGATGCAACCTCTGCACCATTTGCTAATGATTCATACTCTTTAGCCTTTATATTGCCATTGTTGCCTATAGTTGCGTCAATAATGCTTTTTAAATTAGCTCCATATAGGCTTCCAATTAATAAACTAATAATTAATAACTTCACTCTTTTTCCTTTTTAATATTGCGTGGTATCTCTACCAAATCAAAAATATCATCTACACATTTATTTAAATCTTGCTCTAAATTTACTATATCTTTAGTTGTAACAGATTGTATAAACATACCCTCGCCAAGAGCATACATACCCTTTATTAAATCTTTTGCAACACTCAATAACTCTCCACTTTTGATAGCATCTTCAATAAGCGTGTTAATCCAGTTAAAATAGAAGTTAAAGCATTCACTCTTAAACTCTATCATCTTCTCATCTTGGCTTATTAGTGCAATAGATAAAAACTCTTTATACAATCTTCTTAACTCACAATCGTCTTTACTGTAAAAAAAGCTATAAAACTCTTTAATCTTCTCTCTTGCGCTATTGCAACCATTTAACTTTTGCTCTTTTTTTAAGTTATGCTCTTGCATTAAAATATTAACCAACTCAAAAATAAGTGCATCTTTGCTCTCAAAATACTCATAAAATGTCCCTTTTCCTATACCAGCTTCTTTAGCCAAAGAGGCAACGCTAATAGAGCTTATTCCCTCTTTTAGTATTAACTCTTTACAAGAGAGGGCTATCTTCTCTCTTTTTCTATCTTTATCTACAACAATTGCCATAAATAGCTCCTAAAATATCTTGACTGACCGTCGGTCAATTAATAGAATTATAATATACTTTTCTTAAACAAGAGTAATTAAAAGTCAATATTAAAGCAAATTAAGTATAATAAACAAAAAAGTATTAAAAGGATTCATATGGGTATGCCAGGTGGATGGGAGTTATTTGCGATAATTCTTGTAATTGTATTACTATTTGGGGGTAAAAAAATCCCAGAATTAGCAAAGGGTTTAGGTAAAGGAATTAAAGATTTTAAAAAAGCTGTAAATGAAGATGACGAAACAGATGTTAAAGAGGTAGCTAAAAAAGAGGCTAAAGAGATAGAAACAACGGTGGAAAAATCAGTAAAAGAAGAGACAAACGAAGCTACAAAAGCTTAAAACTTCGCCCTCTTTAGGGCAAAACTTACATAAACAGGTATCTAAATGCAGGTAAAATCAAAAATAAATAGTATATTAGAAAGTGCACTAAATAGTATTGGAGCAAACCCAAAAGAGGTTATCGTTAGCGAAGCTACAAAAGCTGAATTTGGAGATTTTCAATACAATGGAGCAATGGCACTTGCTAAAGAGTTAAAACAAAATCCACGCAAAATAGCAGAAGATATTGCATCTAAACTAGAGAGTAACGAGTTGTTTTCAAAAGTAGAAGTTGCCGGACCTGGATTTATAAATTTAACTATAAATAGAGAGTTTTTAGAAGAGAGTTTAATAGCTTCTTTAGATAGTAGAGCTGGTGTTGGTAAAAAAGAGGAGCAAATTAGGGTTGTAGTTGATTACTCTAGCCCAAATATGGCAAAACAGATGCATGTTGGGCATTTACGCTCTACAATTATTGGAGATACCATTGCAAATTTGTTTGAGTTTTTAGGAGATGAGGTAATTCGCCAAAACCATATAGGTGATTGGGGGACTCAATTTGGAATGTTAGTAGCATATTTTGAAGAGACGGGTGCTAATGCAGATGCAAAACTTAGCGATTTAGAGCAGTTTTATAAAGAGGCAAAAGCTAGATTTGATGAGAATGAAGAGTTTGCTACAAAATCGCGCCAAAATGTTGTAAAGCTACAAAGTGGAGATAAGGCTACACTGAAACTTTGGAAAACATTTATAGAAAAATCTCTACACCATGCGCAAGATATATACAACTCTTTAGGGGTAAAACTAGATAACTCTCATGTTAGAGGCGAAAGTGCTTATAATGATAATTTGGAAAATATTGTAAAAGAGTTAGAGCAAAGAGGTATAGCAAAAGAGAGCCAAGGGGCAAAGTGCCTATTTTTTGAAGATAGTGAAACTCCATTAATTATTCAAAAGGCTGATGGTGGTTACCTTTATGCAACAACAGATTTAGCAGCAATTAAATTTAGAGTTCAAGAGCTTGGTGCAAAAAGAGTATGTTATGTAGTAGATGCAAGACAAGCTGAACACTTTAAACAAGTTTTTAAAACTGCAAAGAGTGCTGGTTTTGCAAATGAAGATACTCTATTGGAGCATATCGCCTTTGGAATGATGCTAGATAAGAGTGGCAAACCTTTTAAGACTAGAAGTGGAGGCACAGTAAAATTAAAAGAGTTAATAGATGAAGCAGTAGATAGAGCAAAAAGTGTAATTAGCCGAGCTTCAGAGTATGATGAGCAAGAACTAGAGCATATTGCAAAAGTTGTAGGAATTGGCTCACTAAAGTATGCCGACCTTTCAATTAACAGACAATCAAACTATATTTTTGATTGGGATAAAATGTTAAGTCTGGATGGAAATACAGCTCTTTATATGCAGTATGCCTATGCTAGAATTAACTCTATACTAAATAGAGCTGAAGAGTTTAAAATTGTAAAGCCAACTTTTAGCGATGAGTTAGAGCGCCGTTTGGCTCTAAAAATTTTAAATTTAGAAGATACACTAAATCGTGCATACAAAGAGGCAATGCCACACCTAATTACAAACTATCTATATGAGCTTGTCTCTTTATTTATGAGATTTTACGAGCAAAACCCAATATTAAAAGAGGGCGTAGATGAGGAGCAGAAAAATTCGCGCCTAATATTAGCAAAAGCAACAGCAAATGCTATTAAAGTGTCGTTAAATATCTTAGGTATAGAAGTTTTAGAGAGAATTTAAAATGGGAAGAGTAGTAGTTTTAACTATAATCACAGTAGCCTTAATCTATCTAGAGTATAAGAAGAGAAAAAATTTAAAAAAGAGCCTTATTGCTATAGCTATATTTGGTTATATTTTGTTAGTTGGATACTCTGGATTTATTACCACTAGGGCAATTAGACCAATCTTTTTTATACACATATTAAGTGTAATTTCAAGCTATTTTGTGCTTATTTATTATTTGTTAAAAGATAAACTATACTGGCAAATACTTCTACTGCCACTCTTTACAATAGGTAGCTACTTTTTATTGGACTTTGTAGATGGCTCAAGATATGAAACCTAAAAAGCTTAATTTTTTTGATATATAGTCAATAATTAAGCTAACTAATTTTATAAGTTTCTTAACTTTCTTACTTGATTAATTATTATTTCATTGTGCTAATAAGTTAAAGCTTTTAAAGTAAAGTTTATTACTCTTTTTTTGGACCCTAGAATTTATTCTAGACAATAGCCCATAATTAATTTTTTTATATCAAATAGATACAAATGAATTCGTGTATCCGTATTAGATGATGCAATAGCACTCTTTACTTTTAAATTTTAGTTAAAATTAGGTGCGAAAGTTAAGTTATAGTTTTGTTTATCTAAATTTTTCTAGTTCTCTATAAAAAATATGGCTAAAGTTTGTTTTAAAATTTATACAAATTTTTATATAGTTTAAACCATTACTTTGATAGAATATAGAAAAATCTTAAATATACTGGGTTAAAAATGAAAAAAATCTTAAAAAATGGGCTTTTGACTGCTATTTTATTTGCTATGCCATCATATCTATTAGCAGAAAATAATAGTAGTGTTGTATCTAAAGGTGAGATTGTTACAAAAAGTAGCAATAGTGTTTCTTCTACTTGGGTTAAAAGTAGTGGCTTAACTTCGCTTGGAAAAGAGTTGATTAATCAGATAAAAAAAGATAAATCTGTAGCAGAGGATTTACCATTTTATAAACTATATCTTAATGTAAAAAGAGATATAAAAAAGGGAAGATTCTCTGCTAAATTAAATAGAAAAATGGATAAGTTGTATAGAAGCTATATGAATTACTTAATAAATGGTGGTATAGATTGGAAAGCTTTTGATGCACATATAGCCAAACTTAAAAAGAAGTATGATTACAATGTTGGCTGGGAGAAGCATATACCACCTTATTCTGCTAAAAAGATATTGGCTAATGCAAAGCTTGATGGCTCTTTTAATGATATATTTAACAGAGTTGAACCGAATAGATTTAAGTATGCAAAGCTTAAGAGTAATCTTGTTAAATTTATAAATATAAAGCATAATGGTGGTTGGAGAGTAGTTAAAACAAATAAAACATTAAATGTTGGTAGTTCAAGTTCTGCTATACCTTTAATTAGAAAAAGACTTAAATTAGAGGGTGATTTAAATGGATGTAGTGAGCCTATGGATTCTACTGTTTATGATAACTGTATGGCAAAAGCTGTAAAGAGATTTAAATTAAGACACGGCTCAAAAGGAACTTCTGTAATAGATAGAGCCACAAGAGCTGAATTTAGAAAGCCAGTTAGCTACTATATTAAAAAGATGAGGTTAAATTTAGATAGAATTAAGTGGAGCAATAGAAAAGAGGCAAGAGTTAGAATTGAGTTAAATATTCCAGCATTTAGATTATATGTGTATGATGGTAAAGATTTAGTAACTACAATGCGTGTAATTACAGGAAAGCCAAACCACCCAACACCTGTTTTTAGCGATGTGATGACAACTATTGTTGTAAACCCATATTGGAGAATTCCAGAGAGTATTGTTAAAAAAGAGATGATTAAACACTTAATTAAGAATCCTCACTACTATGAGAAGCAACATAAATATCTATATGATGGTTGGGGTCCAAACTCTAAAAAGGTAAATCCTGCTACTGTTAATTGGAGAAAATATAAAGATAATAAAAAGCGTATTCCATACCACTTTATGCAAAGTCCAAGCAGTAGAAATGCATTAGGTAAAATTAAGTTCTTATTCCCAAATAAATACTCTGTATATATTCACGATACTCCGGGAAAAAGAAGGTTTTTTAATGAGAAAAGAGCATTTAGTCATGGTTGTATGAGAATTCAAAAGCCAAGAGAGTTGCTAAAAGCTTTATCTTTATATAATAGCAATATAAATGTAGATTCAATAATGAAAAAGCTAAAAACTGATGATAATAAGCAAATTGGATTAAGAAGAAGAATTCCTGTCGATATTACATACTTTACATCTTTTGTTGATGATTATGGAAATCTACACTTTAGGGATGATGTTTATGGTTATGATAGGGCTCAATATAGAGGTTTTTATAGAAACAGTAGTTCCAAAGCTGTAAAAGATAATAATTTGGAAAAAAGTAAAAAGTCAAAAAAGAGAAAGAGTAATAAAAAGAGTGTAAAAAATAGTAATAAAAATGGTGCTAAAAAAAATAAGTTACCTGCTAAAGAGAAAAAGCCGAAATATGAGGTTATAGAGATAGGTTATTAATCTAACTCTAACAATCTGTTTTCATCTAATTTAGGTGTAGATTTTATATTGTATTTACGCATAGATTTATGCAGATGGGTAATTGAACTCTTAGCAGTTGTAAAATTTATATCGCCTAACTCAGATTCTATTAAATCTTTTATATCTACTAAACTCTCTTTTTTGATATCTATAAATTGTTTAGAGAGTTTATCTCTTACCTCTTTTGTTATTTTTATACCATTATTTGGGTTGTGATCTTCATCTAAAGATTGTAAAATTGTAGTTATTTTGATTACATTTTTATCATATATTTTATCTCTGGATACTTTTGCTATATCTTGTGGTAAAATAATACCATCTTTTGGCATTTTATATATAACCCCTAGTTTTATCTCTCCAATTTTAAATGCAAGTGGCATATGTTTACAAGTTGCAGTTCCATTTTTGTCTGTGTAGTTTGATAAACCAGCACACTGATATTCAAGACCTTCTACTTCTGAATCGATTACTTTTGCACTTTTAGTTTTTACAGATATGCACCCAGAAAATATGATAGGAGCTAGTGTTAATATGATAAATCTATTTTTCATACATAAACCTTATATTATGTTTTAATTTATAATACCGTATTATGGCTTATATTATATTTATTTTCTGAAAAATTGTATTATAATTACATATATTACACATTTTATGATAAAATTTGATACTACTGTGCCTATCTATCTTTTATGCAATTTTATGGTAGAATATCTCTTTAATGGATTAATTAAGATAAACACCCAAGCAGGAATAAGAGAATGAGACACTTTTTAACATTAGCAGATTTTTCAAAAGATGAGATATTAGAGATTATAGATTTAGCAGTAAAGATAAAAAAGCAGACAAAAATGGGCGAGAAAGTCCCTTATATGGAGAATAAAACACTTGCAATGATTTTTGAGAAGAGTTCTACAAGAACTAGGGTAAGCTTTGAAGTAGGTATTTATCAACTTGGAGGGGTTGGACTATTTTTATCTAGCAGTGATTTACAAATTGGTAGAGGAGAGCCTATAAAAGATACCTCAAGAGTAATTAGCTCAATGTGTGATATGGTTATGATTAGAACTTATGAGCATGAGAAATTAGAGGAGTTTGCCAAATACTCTAAAGTTCCTGTAATTAATGGCTTAACAGATAGTTATCATCCAGTTCAGCTAGTAACTGATTACTTAACAATGTTAGAGTTTGGTAAAGGTGAAAACTCTGTTGTGGCTTATGTTGGAGATGGTAATAATATGGCTCACTCTTGGCTTATGCTTAGTGCAATATTAGGGTTAGAGCTTAGGGTTGCAACTCCAAAAGGTTATGAGTGTGATAGTAAAATTGTAGAAAGAGCTTTAGAGTTGGCAAAGAGTAGTGGTGCAAAAATTATCTTTACTAATGAGCCAAAAGAGGCAGTTGAGGGTGCAGATGTTGTAACAACAGATACATGGATATCTATGGGGCAAGAGGCAGAAAAAGAGAAGAGAGTTAAAGATTTTAAAGGATTTATGGTGGATAAAGAGTTGTTTTCATTAGCTAAAGATGATGCAATTTTCTTACATTGCCTACCAGCATATAGAGGCTGGGAAGTTAGCGAAGAGTTGTTTGAAGAGCAATCAAAAGTTATATTCCAAGAGGCAGAAAATAGATTACACGCACAAAAAGGTATTATGGTGTGGTTAGATAGTAAAAGGGGAGAAGTTGAGTAAGATAAATTTAGAGCAATTTAGTAAATACTCAAAGCCAGGACCTAGATATACAAGCTACCCAACAGCTTTAGAGTTTAGTGAAGATTTTGAGTATGACTCTTATATTAAATATTTAGAGGATGGTAAAGAGGCTATCTCTTTATATGTGCATCTACCTTTTTGCAGGAGTGCTTGTTACTTTTGTGGGTGTAATGTTGTATTTACTTCAAAGAGCAGCAAGTTAAGCCAGTATGTAGAGTATTTAAAGAGAGAGATAGATATATTGGTAAAACATATAGACAACTCAAGAGAGGTAATTCAATTTCACTTTGGTGGTGGAACACCAACATTTTATAGTGCTTATGAGTTGGATGAAATTATCAATTATATAAAAGATAAGTTTCCAAATTGGAGCAGGGAGGCTGAAGTTAGTGTAGAGATTGACCCTCGTTACTTCAATAGAGAGCAGATGGAAGTATTTAAAAAGCACGGGTTTAATCGTATAAGTTTTGGTATTCAAGATTTTGAAGATAGAGTTCAAGAGGCTGTTCATAGAGTTCAGCCATATGAACTTACAAAAGAGGCAGTAGATTTAGCTAGAGAGTTTGGAATAGATAGTATAAATACAGATTTGATATATGGTTTGCCATATCAGACACTAGAGAGTTTTAAAAGAACATTGGAAAAGGTTTTGACCCTTAATCCAGATAGATTTGCTGTATTTAATTATGCTCATGTTCCTTGGCTTAAAAAGACAATGCGTAAATTTGATGAGACAACATTGCCTAGCCCTGCTACAAAGTTGGAGATTTTTCAATATACTATAGAATTTTTTCAAGATAATGGCTATAAAATGATAGGAATGGATCACTTTGCAAAGCCTAGTGATGAATTGTTTGGAGCTATTGCAAAGGGTGAACTTCATAGAAACTTTCAAGGTTATACAACAAAGGGTGGAGCAAATTTAGTAGGAATTGGCTTAACTAGTATTGGAGAGGGTAGCAGATATTATGCTCAAAATAGTAAAGATATGAAGTCGTATGAAGCTGCAATAGATAGTGGTAGATTGCCATTTGAGAGAGGTGTAGAGTTAAGTGATGATGATTATATTAGAAAAGCTGTAATTATGGAGCTTATGGCTAATTTCTCAATTGATATTGCAAGAGTTGAAAAAACTCATAATATAGATTTTAATAACTATTTTGAAGATGCATTAGAGAATTTAAGAGAGTTTATAGATGAAGGTCTTGTAACTTTAAGTAAAGATAAGCTAAAAGTAAGCCAAACAGGAACTCTACTTATTAGAAATATAGCAATGCCATTTGATGCATATATGCAAAAATATTCAGGTAGCAAAAAGAGTTTCTCTAAAACTGTATAAGGCTAAATATGTCAGATATTTTTGAGTTTACCAAAACAAGTGATGATTGTATAAAGTGTGGAAAGTGTATTCCAGTATGCACAATTCATCAAGTTAATGCTGATGAGGTTACATCTCCTAGAGGTTTTATAGACCTTTTGGGAGCATACGAGAGGGGAGAGTTAGATTTAGATAAAGAGGCAAAAGATATCTTTGAGAGCTGTTTTTTATGCACAAATTGCACAGATGTATGCCCAAATTCCCTCCCAACAGATATGGTTATAGAAGAGGTTAGGGCAGATATTGCAGAAAAATTTGGTATTGCTTGGTTTAAGAGACTATTTTTTACACTTCTACGTCATAGATGGCTTATGGATATTATGATGAAATTAGGATTTGTTTTTAAAACTTGTGGATTTAAGAGTGAACCAAAAAAGGGTGGAATGAGAGCTAGATTTAACCTTCCAATATTAAAAGCAGACAGATTGCTTCCAAGTTTAAGTAAAACAAGTTTTTTAAATAAGTATCCAAAAGAGATAAAAGCTAGTGGTAAAAGAAGAGTTGCAATATTTATAGGGTGTCTTGCAAACTATAATTATACTGCAATTGGGGATAGTTTAGTTGATGTTTTAAAAGAGTTAGATATTGATATTTTTATACCAAAAAAACAGAAATGCTGTGCTGCTCCTGCTTATTTTACAGGAGATTTCTATACAGTAGAGACTTTAGCAAAACAAAATATAGAGTATTTTGAGAGCTTTTTTGATGATATAGAGGCGATGTTAATTCCCGAGGCGACATGCTCGGCAATGATTAAGCATGATTGGGAAGTCTTTTTTAGAAATAGGAAAATGGATGATTGGGCTAATAGGGCAAAAGAGTTAAATAAGAAGATATTTATGGTTACAGAGTGGCTATACAAAGAGACTGAACTTAAAGAGATATTAGATGCCAAAGGTGTAAATTTTGAAGAGAGTGTAACATACCACGATGCTTGTCATGCAAAAAAGGTTCAAGGTATATCAAAAGAGCCTAGAGAGCTTATAAAAAGTAATTACAAAATAAAAGAGATGAGTGATTCAGATAGATGTTGTGGATTTGGTGGTGTTACAATGCAAACAGAAAAATTCCATTTAGCAAAAGCTGCTGGTAAGCCAAAGGCAGCTATGATAGAGCAAAGTGGAGCACAAATAGTTAGTGCAGAGTGTAGTGCTTGTAGAATGCAAATTAGTAACTCTTTGTATCAAAATAGTGTAGATGTTGAGTTTAAAAACCCAATAGAGCTTATAGATAGAGCTTTGAAAGAGAGTAAGTAATATCTCTTTACTTTACACATCTTCTGTAAAGTATTAGCTAGTATGTATTTATAAATTATCATCCTTAATTTTCTCATAATTAAAAATATTACACACTAAGACTTTAAATGGTATTCTTGGTATCCTTTGATATTGTATATCTATTTTTTTCAGTATCTATAGCAATGGCACTGTTTGCGTTAAAATCAGATATAAAAGTTAAGTAATAAGTAAAAATTATTAAATTAATTTCAAGAAAAACGGACACGCGAATTTATTCGCGTATATTTGAGTTTGCTACTAGAGTTTAAACTTTTTACCTCGAATAAATTCGAGGTTCCGAAATGATTTTTAATATACCTTAACATTGTATATTGTATTTTTTCAGCAAATATTATAATGGCACTATTTGGATTAAAATATAAGTTAAAATCAGGTATAAAAGTTAAGTAATCAATAGGTTAATCTATTGGCTAAACCCAAGTTTTTATAAACATTTACAAACTAAGCCTTTGTGGAATATAAAGCAATTCTAGCAGATAATTTAGGCGATAAACAATAAAAAGAGTTTTAGTTGTTATACCTTTAGTTTGTATGCTATTTGGCTAAGTTTTATTCCTGTATCAATTAAAAATGTATAAAATCTTTAGCATCTTGGATTATTTAGAATCTACAATTAACTTTAAAAAATCTTTATCATATTTTTCTATATCTTTATCCATAGAGACAACTTCAAAGACTAAACCTTTTAACTCAAAAGCTCTATTTTTGATTGTCTTTTTTATAACATCTATTTTACTATTTTTATCAAATTTAGATACCCAATATAAGTCGTCAGATAGGTATAGTTTTATTTTATCATCTTCAGTAAAAATAAATAGTGTCTCTTTTTTTTCTATAAGTGTAAATGGGAATAGTAGTATTTTTATTAAAAAATTCATATAGATACCTTTTTATTATAATTATAACATAAAAATATTATTTTTTCTATATATAAAGCCAATAAATGGTATTTAATGTTAAAAAAATCTATAAATAAATATTACACTATTTTAACTTAAAGGCAAGATAAACGATATATCCCTAAAAAGCGAAGTATTATTTTTAATAGCTATTTAAAATTTCCAAAGGTTAATGGAGCTTTTAAACCTTCTATTTTTCTAACAATTGAGATTACAGCTTGTAGTTCATCTATCTTTTTGCCACTAACTCTAATTTCATCACCTTGGATAGCTGGAGTAACTTTTAGTTTTGCATCTTTTATGGCTTTTACTATTTTTTTTGCCTCATCTTTTTCTATACTATCAACTATTTTGTAGATAACCTTTACATTACCACCACTAATCCCCTCTTGTTTTACTTCATCAAGAGATTTTGGACTAAGATTACGCTTTATCATTTTAGAAATTACAATATCTTTTAGAGCATCAATTTTGGAGTCACTAGAGCTAGAGAGTGTTAAGAGTTTTGCCTTATCGTTTAGCTCTATTTCTACCATCACGCCTTTAAAATCAAAGCGATTTGTAAGCTCTTTTTTTGCCTGTTCAATTGCATTTTTCATCTCCATAAAATCAAGTTTTGCACTAATATCAAAGTAGTGCTCTTTTGCCTTTGCCATATATTATCCTTTTAATTAAAGTTCTCTATAAACTCTTCATAGCTATCAAT
>JALSPE010000038.1 GCA_026986085.1 Campylobacteraceae bacterium
TGTGCTAAATAGGCATAGTAAGGCAAATACAATGTTGCCTTCATACTCTAATGGCTCTCCTAGAGGTGTTGAGTCTGTTACTATTTTGTTACATCTTTTTTGTAGAGGCTTTTCTTCCATAAAAATCTCTATTGTATTGCCGTAACTTTTACTCATTTTTGCACCATCAACTCCTGGAACGGTTGCTAACTCTTTTACAACCATAGCTTCTGGGATAGTAAAGATATCTCCATGCTCGTTGTTGAATTTAATTGCAATATCTCTTGTCATCTCCAAATGTTGGATTTGGTCTTTTCCTACTGGGATTTTTTGTGCATCATATAGCAAAATATCTGCAGCCATTAATACTGGGTAGCTAAAGAGTGCATGGTTTGGTGATAGACCTTTTGCTACTTTGTCTTTATAGCTGTGGGCTCTCTCTAACAATCCAACTGGTGTATAGCGAGACAGTATCCAGTATAGCTCTAAAACTTCCTTTACTTGACTTTGCACCCAAAATACAGTTTTGTTTGGGTCAATTCCAAGTGATAAAAAATCTATTGCTGCTTCAATTGTATTTTGTTTTAAATCTTTTAATGGGACACTACCACTAAGTGCATGGTAGTTTGGTATAAAGGCAAAAAGTTCATGCTCTTCTTGCTGTTTAATCATTTGAGTAATTGCTCCAAAATAGTTGCCTAAGTGTAGCTTTCCTGATGGTTGAATTCCTGATAATACTCTCATTTTTACTCCTCGTCATCTTCTACGCGTTCACCGCGTTTTTGTGCTATTAATTCTATTGGAACACCTGTAAAGTCAAATTGCTCTCTTAAAAAGTTTGTTAAGTATCTTTTGTAACTAAAGTGTAAAAGATTTGGTTTGTTTACTACTAAAGCAATTCTTGGGTGTTTAGTTGCAAATTGTGTTGCAAATTTTATTTTAACTATTTGTCCATTATGGCTTGGAACATGGTGTCTTGATATTGCCATTTTTATTGCTTCGTTAAGTTTAGAAGTTGGTATTCTAGCACTATAATTTTTATAAATATCTACAATAATATCTAAAATTTTTTGAACTCTTTGACCTGTTTTTGCAGAGATTGTAATAATTGGTGCGTAGTGTAGAAACTTTAACTCATCTCTGATATCATCTATCGCCTCTTTATACTCTTTTTCGCCTCTTATATCCCACTTGTTTATTACTATTAAAGCCCCCAATTTATACTTATCTATTAATCCTGCTATTCTCTCATCTAATTCTGTTACGCCAGTTGTTGCATCAATTAGCAAAAGAGCTATATCAGCATCTTTTAACATATTTTCTGTTCTATTTAGGGCATATTTTTCTATACCTAAGATTTTACTTCTTCTTCTAATTCCTGCTGTATCTACAAATGTAATTTTATAATCTTTATACTCTATAGCTTCATCTATTGGGTCAATGGTAGTTCCTGCGATATCACTAACTACAACTCTATCTTCTTTTATCAAAGAGTTTAATAAAGAGCTTTTTCCTGTGTTTACTCTACCAATTATAGCAACTTTAAACTCTTTATCTTCTTCTTCATCCATCTTCTCATCGAGTAGTAGTTCAAGAGGCATCTCATCATCTTCTATTATTGTAGTTTGATTTACATTTGGTGGAATTAACCCCTCTAGCCACTTGTAAAATTGGTTTAAACCACGGTTGTGGCTCACAGAGATAGCAAAAATATTTTCTGCTCCAAATTCGCTAAATTCCCAAAATTTCTCTTGTATCTCTTTATCATTATCTATTTTATTTACTACTAGAGCTATTGGCTTATTTAAGCTTTGAAGCTCCCAAAATCTCTTTTTGTCTTCATCATTTGGAATTGTTTTTCCATCTACCATATAGACAATTATATCAGCATCTTTAGCTGCATCAATAGATTTATCTCCTACTTTACTAAATAACTCACTGGTGTAATCTATTCCTCCAGTATCAAGCAATTCAAACTCTCTGTTTTCCAATAGAGTTACTATACCTTTTTTTACATCTCTTGTTGTTCCGCTAACATCAGATGTTATGGCATCTCTTCTCTTTAATAGACGGTTAAATAGTGAGCTTTTGCCCACATTTGGTTGTCCAACAATTGCAACTTTTTTCATAATTTATATCCATTTTTTTAATTTCGTAATTATACCTAAATTTTTCAAAATAATATATATCACAAATTGTTCACAAAATAGTGATATAATACAAATAAAAAAGGTCAATCAATGAAACTTATGTTATCTGTAGCCATATTGGGATCTATAATTTCGGCAGATATTTTGCATTATAAAGTTAAAGCCCCACTATTTGGAACAATAGGGGAGGTAAATGTAAATTATACCATTGGCTCAAATTATAGTATTGATGCAAATATGAGGACATTTGGATTTGCAAAAAAGATATCTGGTAATCGTATTGAGAAGTATCACTCTGAGGGTAGAGTAGAGGGTAATATATATAAAGCTAGATATTTTAGACAAAACTATAGCTATAAAAATAAAAGAGGTTTTTTAGAGTATAAGTTTGATTATGCTTCGCAAACAATTACAAAATATAGAAAAAAGTGGAAAGATTCTAAAATAGTAGAGAATAAGAGTAGAAAGTTGGATTTTTTTACATATAATGACCTATTTTCGGTTTATCATAATATAGTTACACAATTAAGAGGTAAACCATCAGGAAGCTATAGAGTTCAGGTTGCAGGTATGGAGAAGAGTGGAGGATATTTAACAATTAAAATACCACCTGTAAAAGTTCAGAAGAAAGAGGCAAGAAGCTTAGGTGTAAAAGGTGTTTGGATTTTTCACATTATTACACATAGAAAAATAATGAAGAGTAAAAATGGTGAGATAATATTTGCTGTTGGAGATGATGGAGTAGCAAAAGGGGTTAGAGTTTTAAATACTGCTTATGTAAGTCATATTGATGCTATTTTAGATTGATTTTATTTAAAAGTATATAGGGGTTTGCTCCCCCTTGCGTATTAATATAGAGTTGTTATGCTTCTTGTGTCCAGTAGTTGATTTTTTTAAGAAGTTCATCCTCTTTAATTGGTTTAATTAAAACATCATCTGCTCCAAAGTTTATCATTTCAGATATTTTGCTATCATCAGTTGTTAATATAATTACAGGAGTATTGCTATTTGCTTTTTGGCTTCTAAACTGTTTTAAGAAACCTTTTCCATCTAATATTGGCATTATAATATCTAGTAGAACTAAATTTATATTTTTGTGTTTATTTATATATTCAAGAGCTTCAGCACCATTACTAGCTTCTGTTACCTCCTCTACTATATCTTTGTGGTGAGATAGCAGAGCTTTAATTAATTTTCTATTGATTGTGTCATCATCTACTAAGAGTATATTTAACTTATTCATCTATTTTCCTGATATTATTTATTATAGATATAATCTCTTCTTTGTTGGTTAATTGCTTTATTGATTTTATAGATAAATCTTTAAAGTTTTCATTAGACTGAGGCTCTTCAGTTAAAACAATGCTTATACTCTCTTTTTTTATAGTATCAATTAAATCGTTAGTAAGATAGTTTTCATCAGTAAATAATATATCATAATTACCACTTGATACTTTTGTTTTTAAATCTTCGCCATCTTCTAATATATCAAAATCTATATCTATAGATGCCATAAGTGTTGAGAGGATTTTATTACTAAGAGGGAATTTTTTTGCAATTAATACTCTCTTTTTAACACTCTTTATATCTTTTACTTTATCTATCTCTTTGATTTTATTTTTGTTATCTTCTGCACTCTTTTCTACTATAGTAGTTGTTTTTTCACTTTTGGTGCTATTTGTAGATGTTAGGTTCATATATGATTTTTTACTCAAAAATTTATGTAATATATAGAGTAGTTCAGACATCTCTATTGGTTTAGATATATACTCATCTAATCCTTCTTTAAGTAGTCTTTCTCTATCTCCTTTTAGAGCATTTGCTGTTAAAGCAATAATTGGAACAGGAGTTAAATTATTTTCAGCTTCATATCGCTTAATAATTTTTGTTGCTTCAATTCCATCCATTATAGGCATTTGAATATCCATAAAGATTAAATCATAGTCGTTTTTATTTTTAAGCATATTGACTGCCTCTTGTCCATTATCTGCAACATCTATAGTTAATCCAAACCCTTTGAGGATATTAACAATTAACTTTTGATTAATTAAGTTATCTTCTGCAACTAATGCTTTAGCTTTATATTTAGCTTGAACTGTTGTGTCTGGTTCATCTTCAATATGTTCTAATTTAGCCAAATATTTAAGTGTAGATAAAAACTTATTAAAGCCAATAGGCTTAAATAGAATTCTCTCATTTGGCAGGGTGAAGTTATTTAAAGAGTTATTATTTGTAACTTTAGATACAATAATTAATTCATCTTTATTTATAATTGGCAGCATATCTAAGATTTTATCATAATCTATATCAATATCAATTATGATATCTTTTTTACCTTTTGATTTAAATTCATCTAAAAGTTTTTTTAAGTCTGTATTATTTGAGAATGTTTTATAGTTTGCCCCATAATATTTTAGATAATTTGATATATATTTAGCTAATTTGTTATCTTTATCCTCTTGGTAAATTAAAATATTCAAATCTTTAAATTTACCTTTGTAATTTGAAGATGCTCCTTCTATCTCTTCTAAAGGTATTGTAAAGTGGAATGTTGAACCTACATTCTCTTTGCTTTCTACCTTTAACTCTCCACCTAAAAGCTCTATATACTGCTTGGTTATTGTTAAGCCTAAGCCTGTTCCACCATACTTACGGTTAATAGATGAATCTCCTTGCATAAATGGTTGGAAAATTCTCTCTAACTGCTGTTTGGACATACCTATACCACTATCTCTTACCGTAAATTCTATCCAAACTCTATTATCATCTTGAACTTTAAAACTCTTATTTATCTCAATATCAATTTCACCACCACTCTCTGTAAATTTGATAGCATTATTTAAAAGGTTGGTTAATATCTCTTTTAACTTAGTTGGGTCACCTTTTAATTTAGGGCTTATTTCTGGGTCTAAGAAATAGTTAAGCTCTATATCTTTATCAGAAGCTATTACAGCAAATGTATCAACTGCACTATCAAACTCTTTAGCAGTATCAAATATTAGATGCTCTAACTCTACTCTATTGCTCTCTAATTTAGAGAGGTCTAATATATTATTTATAATATCTAATAGGTTATCTGAACTCTTTTCTATAATTTCAACATACTCTTTTTGTTCATCATTTAAGTTTGTGTTTTTAAGTAACTCTGCAAATCCAATAATACCATTCATAGGTGTTCTAATTTCGTGTGACATATTAGCTAAGAAGTAAGATTTTGCTTTGTTTGCTTCTATCGCTTCTATCTTGTCCTCTTTTGCAGATTCAATCATAGTTTCTAAGAATTGATAACCTTTTTTCATTCCATTTGATGTTTCGAAATCTATCTTGTTTATATCTTCTAATTCATCTTTTATGGTTGGGTCGGTTTCTCCTATCTTATTTACAGCTCTTTTTAGTGATTTTTCTAACTCTTTAGAGTTACTCTCTAGCTCTTTTGCCAATTTGTTTCCAAATATAATTAGTATAATAGATATTAGCAGTAAAAAGGCAAATAGTGCTACAAGCATAAGATACTTTTTAGAGTAGTTAGATATCTCTTGTTTGGCTTCATTATATATTATATTAGCTGTTTTATCATAAGTAGATATATATTTACTTAAAACTGTAAATAGCCTAAGTGTATCTGTATTATAGTTTCCACTTTTTGCATTTGTTATAATATTTTGATAAACATCAACAAATTTTTCTTTTACAGTGTTACTATATTGTGTATCTAAAAACTCTTGTAACTGTTTTGAAAGTTTTTTACTCTCTATCATATTTGGGTCAAAAAGCATAGCTTTTGAATGGTAAGATATCCATTCAGATAGCATTTTATTATCTACTATTTTTTTATTTTCTATACTATAGAGTAGAAAATCTCTAAGTAATCCTGTATATTCTTGACTAATATATAGATTTGATAGATTATTACTTACTCGATTTACATCACTGTTAAGAGAGAAACTATTTAGTTTTAAAAGTGTATTGAGTATTGGTTTAGTAAGTTTATTTGTGTAGTTATCTAACAACCCTTTATAGTTGTCTCTTGTATAGTTATTAATAGAGGCTCTTATTTTAGGTAACTCTTTAAGCTTTTGGTTTAGATTTGTATATATTTTTTTATTGATACCTATTGGTTCATTGGAGATAAAATCTTTAGTTAATAGAGAACCACTATCTACTATTAAGTGATTTTTATAGTTTTTAATAGCTCTATTTGTCTTTTGGATTTGTTTGTCTAAAAGCTCTTTTTGTTTTGTTTTACCAGATGAAAGATATAGTGCTGCTATACCTCTCTCTTGCCCTATCTCAATAAATACCTTATCTAGGTATTTATTATTCTTCATAATAGTTTTATAAGCTTTTGTCTTTTCATAATTTACATATGTATTGTAAAAGAGATAAGTAGCTGCAACTACTAAGATAAGGGTTGGAAGAATAGTTATAAGTTTTAATTTACTCTTTAGCTTCATTATTTACATCTCCAATTTTTCAACTTCATTCTCTAATCCTTTTAATTGTGCTACAAAATCTTTTATTAATTGCTTATCGTTCTCAAGAGAGTTCTCTTTTTGAATTTTAAATAGTGTTGTTGATATCTCATCTAATCTTAAATTACTAGCTGCTCCTTTTAGCATATGTGCTGTTGTTTGAAGAGTTTTGATATCACTTCTTTGATAAGCTTGAACAATTTGGTCTAAATGAGTTTTTGCTTGTTGTATAAAATCTTCTACAAACTCTAATATAAGAGATTTAGGTAGATTTAAATCATCTGAAGCTCTTTGAGGATCAAAAGTTACTTTTGCCATTTTTATCTGCATTAACAGTTTTTCTGCTGATGTTATATCTATCAACTCTTCAGGTATAGATGGTGGTGTTGTATTAATATCAAACTCATCTATATCAGACTCTTTTACCTCTTTTGGTTTTTTCTCTTCTTGTTTAAATTTATTATTGTTTAATCTATCTTGAAGTTTAGAGACAATTAGGTAAAGTTCTTGAATATGCTCTTGCCTATTATCATCTTTGGCAATTAGTTCTAATTTTTCTGTAACAATATCTAGTGATAGCAATCTACTAGCATCTGCTAACATCTCTATATTATTTAAATTTGCTACTTCTAAATCGTTTTTATGATTATTTATTTCATCTATATAATTTTCTAGTAACATTTTATAGTTATCATTGTTTATACTAAGTCTTTTAGCATTCTCTTCTAAATCTACTCTATCAACTTGCATTGATATGAGTCTATTTTTTAAATTATCACTATCTCTATTTAAATTTTCAGGCTCACTCTTTTTGATATTAGACTCTTGAGGCTCTATTTCATCTTTTATCTCTTTGTTTTGAGTGGTTAAATTTTCTATATTATCATCTATTACATCAATAGATTCATCAATTTCTGGCTTTATCTCTTCAATAGTAATCTCTTTAGATAAATCGGCTTTTACCTCATCAATAATATTCTCTTTTGATTCAATCTCTGTTGCAGATTTAAGTGCTGCGCTATCATTATCTTCTAGCTCAATATCTAATTCATCATCATTTGAAGATTTACCCCATGGGAAGAGTCGAGATTTTATTCTACTTAAACCACTTTTTTTCTCATCTTTTTTCTCTGTAGTAGAAGTTGTTTTACTATCTTTATCTCTCTTCTCTTCACTATCTTTAGATAAATCTTTGTCAATATCTTCTAAATTATCTTTTGTTTCAACCTCTTTTATAAATTCATTTAAACTTAAATCATCACTAATCTCATCTGCAAAGTTCTCTTTTAATTTGGCATCTACAGCTATATCTTTATGCTCTATATTTGCTATCTTTTCTAAAGATTCATTTGTTACCAAATCTTCTAAATCTTCTAAGTAGTTATTCTCTTTTTTAATCTTATCTGTTACATTATCTTTTAGGTTAGATAAGTTGTTAGATTTACTCTCAACACTTTTAACTAATTGAGTTTTATTACCACTCTCTTCTTCATAATTTGTGCTAGAGTAATCTTTTGGCTCAAACGAACTCTTTTCTTCATCTGAGTTATTATCAAATATTTTAATTACTTCAATATTGTCATTATTTTCAATATTCTCTTTTTTATTATTTTCTAAAGAGCTATTTATCTCTTTAGCGTCAATATCTTTAGTTAGAGATGTTGGAATATTATCATCATTTGCAATTTGAGGAATATCAAATTGTTCATCTTTTAAATCTATTGTGCCACTTTTTATCTTTCTTAAATAGTCAATATTATCATCATTTAGAGTTGATGATAACTCATCTTTTACTCTAAGTTGATATAGATTTAATTTTCCAAATGCAGAGTGCATATTAATAATTGTATATTTAAGATTTTCATTAAGTGTAGATACTTTTATCTCATCATCTTCATCTAAAAAAGTGATTTGTTGATTCTTAATTGCCATTGATATATTGCATATATCTCTATATCCAATTTTGTCTAAAAAACTTTTACTTGCAGCTACAATGTAGTCTTCTTGGTTTGTAATAAAATACATACTCAATTCCTTTAACATAAATAAGGTTATTCTATTATGTATAATATTATATTACTTATTAAAAAATGGTTTAATATGGCAAAATTAAATATTTTTTACATCTTTTAATGAATTTGCAACTCTTTTATTAGTAATTTTTGCTATTTCTTCATAAGTTGCACTCTCTATTGCCTCGAAACTACCGAAGTAGTTTAAGAGCTTTTTGACAACTTGTTTGCCAACTCCTTTATGTTCATATAGTTTTAAATTCATATCCTCTTTTCTCTTCTTTTTCTTATGGTAACTTATGGCAAATCTATGTGCTTCATCTCTAACTCTTTGTAAAAAATGGAGTCTTTTATCTGTTGTTTTTAACTCTATAACCTCTCCTAGCTGTGTATAGATTATATCTTTTGCAGAGCCTTTTGCACGATGTGCCTTGCTATCTAGTTTCTCTTTGGCAATTGCCACAACATCTAAATTAACTTTTGCTTTATTTAAAATATCTTTAGCTAATTTTAGTAGAGTCGCTCCTCCATCAATTACCCATAAATCTGGTGGAGAGTTCTTTTTAAAACTATCTACTCTTCTTGTTAAAAGCTCTCTCATTTGAGCATACTCATCTTTTGCTTCTAATTCATATTGCCTATAAGAGCTTTTATCAAACTCTCCACACTCATAAACTATCATAGCACCCACCGTTGCTTCTCCCATCATATGTGAGTTATCAAAACACTCAACTCTATATGGAGCAGTATCTAAAGATAGAAGCTCTTTTAACTCCTCTTCTATATTCTCTTTATTTATATCTTGTTTTAATATCTCTTTTGCATTTTTTATAGCTAAATCGACTAGTTTTGCCCTATTGCCACTTTTTGGATGCTCTAGTGTAACTCTCTTTTTTGCCAATTTTGTAATAACTTCTTTAACTACATCTTTATCGGTAAAATCATGAGCTACCAAAATTCTGTTAGAGTCGATATTTATTATATTTTTATAGTGGTTAATTAATGTTTGTTTATATGCTTCATCTCTATCAAATTTATCTAAATTTCTAAATATATTGTGAGTAGATGATATAATTTTCCCCTCTCTCATAAATATCTTTACAACTACTCCTTTATCTTTACTATTATCTATTGCAAAAATATCATAGTTAGCTTTAGAGGCTATATCGATAGTAGATTTCATTTGTAAAGCTTTTATAGATTCTATAGAGTCTCTTAATTTAGCTGCCTCTTCAAAACGCTCCATAGAAGCTAGTTTTAGCATCTTTTCACTCATTTTATCTATTAAAATTTTTCTATTATTTATGGCATATTTTGCATCTTTTACAATTTTTGCATAATTGCTTTTATTGATTTTACCCTCACAAGGGGCTAAACATTTATTAATTTCATAAAAGAGACAAGCTTTTTTTCCTTTTATGCAACTCTTTTTTTGAACTAAAGGAAAAAAGTCATAAATAGCCTCTAATAGAGCTTTAGAACCAGTAGGAAATGGACCATAATATTTTACCTTTGGAGATTTGACAAGCTTTCTTGTTATCTCAAATCTAGGAAAATCTTGCATTTCATCAATATAAATATAGGGATAAGTTTTATCATCACGCAGAAGAATATTATATTTTGGTTTTAACTGTTTTATTAAAGAATTCTCTAAAATAAGAGCATCCTCTTCACTATCGACTACTATATAATCAAGAAATTTAGCCTCTTGTAACATTTTTCCAATTCTTGTATTTGGGCTATATTTAGCTCTTATATTTGGGGTTAGCAACCAATAGCTTTTTACTCTGTTAGATAGGTTTTTAGCCTTTCCGATATATAAAAGCTGCCCATTTTCATTAAAGTATTGATATACACCACTATTTTTTGGTAAATCTCTTAAAATATCCTCAATTTTGTTCATTATTTAACTCTATATCCTCTTTTATCTTTTTAAAAATCTCTATTAATTGGCTATCTTTTGCATCTATTTTAAATTCTCCTTTTGCTAACTCTTTATATTTTACATCACTTTTAGTGGCAATAATTGGTGCTGGAGTGTGAAATTTAGATACAAAAAATTCTATTTTTTTAACATTTTTAAAAACATCAGCACAATCTAAATCTATTGTGGTAAGTTGATTTAATAGGTTATTTATCAAATCTTTATTATAATTGAGTTCCATTTTGTAACCAGGATGAGATAGAGCACCAAAGAGTGTATTATTTTTAATATAAAAAAAAGCGATAGCACTACTAAACCTTGGTGGAAGTAGTTGCATAAGCTTATTAAAACAGGAGTATTTATGAATATCTTTAAAATAGGGTCGTCTCTTAATAGTATTAAGAATTTCATTAGCTTTTTTCATATTGTGATTATAGCATCATTTTTACTTACAGTTGGCTTTAGTGGATGTGGATATAAAACTCCACCTGTATGGGTAGATAAAAATGTAACTGTTAAGGCTAACTAGTGTCAGAGTGTAAAAGATATGATACAATAGTTATTGGTGCAGGTATAGCAGGGTTATATTTAGCTTCTAAATTGCCTAAAAGTATGAATGTCTTAGTTCTTTGTAAAGATATTCCTTGGGAGTGCAATACATTTTATGCACAGGGTGGAATGGTAACTGCGTTAGATGAGCAAGATATACCTTTTCATATAGAAGATACTCTAAATGCAGGTTCTAACCATAATCTAAAAGAGGCTGTTGAGATACTATCAAAAGAGTCAATAGCAGTAAGAGAAGATTTTGTAAATGGTGGTATGAAATTTGATTTAGATGCAAATGGAGAGCTATTATATACAAAAGAGGCTGCTCACTCAACAAGTAGAATTCTTCACGCAGGTGGCGATGCAACTGGGCGTTATATGCATAAGTTTTTAATGGAGAAGAATATCCATAAATTGCAAAAAAACTCTTTAGTTTATGATTTACTAATAGAAGATGGAAGATGTTATGGCGTTAGAGTTATGGTTAATTATAAGCCATATACTCTATATGCAGATTCGGTTGTAATTGCAAGTGGGGGTATTGGCTCTTTGTATCAATTCAACACAAATTCAAGAACTGTCAGTGCAGATATTCACGGTATTTGTATAGAAAAAGGGATAGAGCTTAAAGATATGGAGTTTATGCAGTTTCATCCAACTGTATTTGTAAATACACCATATGCAAGAAAGCTACTTCTTACAGAAGCATTAAGAGGCGAGGGGGCTTGGATTGTAGATGATGATGGAAAGAGATTTCTGTTTGATTATGACAAGAGAGGTGAATTAGCAAGTAGAGATATAGTATCTCGCTCTATTTTTCTCTATAAACGAGAGAAAGGCAAAAAGGCATATTTAGATTTTAGTATGTTTGAAGAGGATTGGTTTAGACAAAGGTTTCCAAATATATATAAAACATTTAAGAATTTAGGTTATAACTTACCAAGAGACAGAGTAGAGATATCTCCAGCTTTTCACTATGCAAATGGTGGTATAGCTTGTGATATTGATGGCAGAGTTCCAGGTATTAAGGGTCTTTATGTAGCTGGAGAAGCATCACGAACAGGAGTGCATGGAGCAAATAGATTAGCATCTAACTCTCTACTAGAAGGGGCAGTCTTTGCCAAAAGATGTGCCGATGCAATAGTTAATGATGGCAACCATCTACCATGCGAATTGAGTTTTGAAAAAGATTACGATACACTTTTGCATGAAGCTAATGATAAGAAGTATAAGCATAAACTTAGAGAGATAATGTGGAAAGATGTAGGGATTGTCAGAACAAGGCAAGGGTTGTTAGAGGCAAAAAACTTTATATATGATACAAAAAGTAAAAATATAGGAAGGCTTTTAGAATTGAGGCTAAATACAGCTTCTGCAATTGTTCAACAAGCTTTGTATAGAGAAGAGTCGCTTGGTAGCCACTATATAGAGTAGATGAAAAGTTTTATAACTTTTTATTTATATTGGCTTTTATAGGAGCTTACTAAAATTATTCTTATTAGCTATTACTGTTTTCCTTATATTGTCATTTAATTTGGATTACGAGAGATGATTTGCATTTAATCCTTATATGGTATAATTGTCCAACTATTTTACAAAGGGTTTTAATGAAGCATGTTCCAATAGTGGTTTTAGATTTTGGTTCACAATATACGCAATTAATTGCTAGAAAACTAAGAGAGAGTGGGGTATATACAGAGGTTGTTCCATATCGCGAAGATATAGAGGCTATAAAGAAAAGAAGTCCAAAAGGGATTATACTATCTGGTGGACCTGCATCTGTGTATGCAAAAGATGCATACCATCCAAGTGAAGAGATATGGGATTTGGGATTGCCAATTCTTGGAATTTGTTATGGAATGCAGCTAATTACTCAACATTTTGGTGGCAAAGTTGTAGCAGCCAACCATCACGAGTATGGAAAAGCAAAACTACATATTACTAATCAAAATTCTCCAATTTTTAAAGACATTACACAAGATAGCATTGTATGGATGAGCCATGGAGATAGAGCAGAAAAGTTACCAGAGGGATTTAGCGTAATTGGAGACAGCGAAAATTCGCCATACGCAGCAATTGCAAACGAAGATAAAAATATTTATGCATTTCAGTTTCATCCAGAGGTTCACCACTCGCAAGAAGGAACAAAACTACTTAAAAACTTTGCCAAATATATTTGTGGGTGTGATAGCACTTGGAATATGGGAAGCTTTGCAAAAGAGAAAATTGCCGAAATCAAAAGCCAAGTGGGCGATAAAAAGGTGCTTTGTGGTGTAAGTGGTGGGGTGGATAGCTCTGTTGTTGCAGCCATGCTAAATGAAGCTTTACCAAAAGAGCAGTTGGTTTGTGTATTTGTTGATCAAGGCTTACTTAGAAAAGATGAAGCTACTCAGGTTCAAGATATGTTTAAACTGCTTGATATCCCACTAATTACAATTAACGCTCAAGATGAGTTTTTAAGTGCTTTAAAGGGTGTTACAGACCCAGAGAGAAAGAGAAAAATTATAGGCGAGAAGTTTATAGAGGTTTTTGATAAAGAGGCGAGTAAACATAAAGATGTAAGTTTCTTGGCTCAAGGAACACTTTATACTGATGTAATCGAATCAGTTTCGGTTAAGGGTCCAAGTAAAACAATAAAATCGCACCATAATGTTGGTGGGCTTCCAGATTGGATGACATTTGAGCTTGTAGAGCCACTAAGAGAGATATTTAAAGATGAGGTAAGAAAGTTAGGGCTTGAACTTGGCTTACCAAAAGATATGATAGAGAGGCACCCATTCCCTGGACCTGGCTTGGCAATTAGAGTAATGGGAGAGGTAAATGATGAGGCTTTGAGGCTATTAAGAGAGAGTGATGCAATTATGCAAGAAGAACTTAGAGCCACAGGTTACTATACAAAAGTTTGGCAAGCATTTACAGTGCTTTTAAATGTTCAATCTGTTGGGGTAATGGGAGATAATAGAACTTATGACAATACAGTATGCGTTAGAATGGTAGAGTCTGTAGATGGTATGACAGCAACATTTGCACATGTTCCACACGATGTATTAGAGAATATAAGCCGTAGAATAATAAACGAGATAGATGGAATAAACAGGGTAGTTTACGACATCTCAAGTAAACCACCAGCAACTATTGAGTGGGAGTAGTTTTAATTTTTAATTATAAATTTTGAATTTTGAATGAAATCTGTTTTATAGTAGATTTTTATTTGGATATAAGGCTTTGGCCTTAGTTTTTTACAGGAGGAGAGGAGATGGATTTAAATAACTATTTAGCTTATGTTGTTATTGCTATTATAACAATTACAAGCCCTGGTGCTGCTATATTGTTAGCAATTAGTAACGGTATGAGGTATAATTTAAAAGCAGTTGTTTTAGGAACTTTAGCAAATGCATTAGGGCTATTTATTTTATCTAGTATAGCGTTTTTAGGCGTTGGTGCAGTTTTAAAAACATTCTCTTTTATGTTTATAATATTAAAGATAGCTGGAGCTTTGTATCTTATCTATCTTGGCATAAAACTAATCTTAAAAAAAGAGTTAAAATTGAATATTAATAATGAAGTTGAGCAAGAAGATATAAATTACTTAAAAGTAGCAAAAACAGCCTTTTTAGTAGCTATTACTAACCCAAAACCAATACTGTTTTTTACAGCAGTATTTCCTCTGTTTATGTCGCCACACTACTCTCTTTTAGGGCAGTTTTTTATAATGACAGGAACATTTTTGTCAATATCGATTGTAAGTTTAATAACTTATGGATATGTTGCAAACAGATTTAAAAACTATTTTAGCAGTGCAAAGAGCTTAAATCTTTTTAATAAAATTACAGGTTCTTTGTTTATTTTAATGGGTTTAGCAATGGGGCTATATAGTAGAAAGGCAAACTAAAAGGAAATTTGATGAACAAAACTAATAAGCCAAAATTTAATATTTTTAAGAATATTAAATACTCTATAGAGGGTGGAGTTACAGTTTTAAAAAGCGAAAAATCTTTTAAGACTCAACTTATAGCTATCTCTATTATAGGTATAGTTTTACTATTTGTAGATATATCAACAACTTCTAAAATGACTCTATTTTTCTCTACTTGGCTTATTTTAGTTGCAGAGGCTTTTAATAGTGCTATAGAGAGAGTTGTAGATTTAGTTACACAAGAGCATCATCAATTAGCAAAAGAGGCTAAAGATATTGGCTCTTTTGGAGTTTTATTGGCCTTTTTTGTAGTAATATCAATTTGGGTGACTACACTATATTTAGAGTTTATTTAGGTGATATTGTGAAAAAAGTAGAGATAAAGCCTAAGTTTATAGACTCTTATAAAAATGGCTATCCTTTAATTACCAAAGATTTAATTGCAAATTATAGAGATTCAATAAAAGAGGGTGATATTATTGAGCTTGTAGATAGCAAGGGTAGGTTTATTGCAAGAGGCTATTGTGGGCTTCAAAATAAGGGATATGGCTGGGTATTGACTACCGATATTAAGCAAAAGATAGATAGATACTTTTTTAAAAAAAAGATAGAAGATGCTATAAGATATAGAGATAATTTTTATAAATCTAAAGATACAACAGCATTTAGAGTATTTAATGGAGAGGGCGATGGTGTTGGCGGCTTAACAATAGACTACTTTGATAAATACTATCTAATAACATGGTATAGCATAGGTATATATAAATTTAAAGATGAGATATTAGAAGCACTTAAATCTCAGGTAGATTTTAAAGGTATATATCAAAAGCGAAGATTTAATAAGAGTGGTCAATATATCGATAATTTAGATGATTTTATTTGTGGT
>JALSPE010000039.1 GCA_026986085.1 Campylobacteraceae bacterium
TAATATCCAATATTTGAATATTAGCTCCTCTTTACACTTTTTACTTTTTATGTTACAATAATAGATCTTTTTAAAAAGGCAAATTCATGACAAATATTGAGAAGCTTAAAGCACTATTAGAGAATGAAGTTATTCCAGATTTGGAGGGTGTTATTGACTCTATTTTTCAAACAATTAAAGAGGAGGGAGAGGTCTCTTTAGGAGAGAAGGAGGAGCTTGAGGAGTTGCAAGATATGCATAGAGAGTGTAGAGATATTCTTGTTGAAATAGAGGCTAATGAGATTGATGAAGATGAAGCAAAAGAGCTTTTGGAAGAGTTAATTGATGTTATTAGTGGGGAAGAGAAGTAACTCTAGTTAGTTAGCTCTTCTATTATTTTATCTGCATTAGAGCAGAAGTTTCCATTCTTTTCTATTAAGAATATATCATCTACATAATTTTTATGAGTAAAGGTTTTAGATGATACTATATCAACATTTAGCTCTTCAAAAATTGTCATAAGTCCTGCTAAGAAGCCTTTTTGATTTTTTGTATGCAGATTAATTAGAGCATAATCTGTAGAGTGGTTACAATCTATTTTTATATCATTTTTGTCGATTTTAATTCTCTTTATCTCTACAGGTTTTGGGTTATTGAATGCTTCTTCTATTAAATATTTAATATCTTCTATATCATCTATATTTACCTTTTGGTTAAAATCTATTTTGAAATATTTTTTATTATCGAAGAGTTTTATTATATCGATATTGACTAAGTTCATATTGGATAATTTTGTTAAAAGGTAACCTAAATCAAGAGGAGTTTTTTTAATTATCTCAATAGTTAAAAACTTTTTATTTGTTATTTCGTAATCAAACTTCTCTATATCAATTGCTCTTTTTGCAATCTCTATAATTCTGGATGTTGAGTATTTAATAAATGGTAGATTTGATTCGATAGAGAGTATCTTTCTTTTTAAACTATTTGAAAGAGCCTTAAACTCTTTTGAGTTTTCAATTTTTTGAACTCTTGAGACTCTTTTCCCCATATCTTCTAGAAAGTTTGAGTGGATTAAAAACTCTACTGCGTGGTTATATAGGGTATTAAAGAGCCTTGCTGTAAAGCTGTTGTATATATCGCTTCCTACGCCTGTTGTGTCGGCATAGGTTAGTAGATATATCATATCTAACTCTATCTTTTTAGGAAAGAGGGCAGCTAGTTTTGCAACACTTTTTTGGTTATATATATCCTCTTTTTGTGCAATTTGACTAAGTTTATTGTGGTGCAAAACTAATTTTGAGCCAAGTTCAATGTCTTCACTGGAGAGGTTTAATTTTTTTGCATAGTTTTTAAAGAGGTAGGTGCCTAATTGATGGTGGTCTCTTGCTCTTCCTTTTCCTGCATCGTGTAGAAAAGTTGCCAATTTTAATATAACTTTTTTAGAGTCTGGTAGGGCATTATATAACTCTTGCAGTTTGTCATCTTTTATATTTTCAAGTGCCTCTATGCACTTTATTAAGTGGGTATCAACAGGATATTTGTGGTAACCATCAAATTGAGGTAGTGCTTCTATCTTTTTTATTGGGGCAATATAGTTTCCTAATTTGTTTGCTTCTGAGAGTGCAATTAAAATAGAGCTTGTATATTTTGCTTTGAAAATCTCTTTTACAAGTAAATATCTCTCTTTGCTTTCTGGCTTCACTTTTGAATGTATAAGAGCTAAATTTAATTTAGGATGAGAGTTAAAAGGCTTATTTGCATTATCTATTAGATATTTTATAATCACATTCTCACTCTTAGTATTTTTTGGGGCTTTTAGGTAGTTGATATAAATAGGCACAACTTTAGAGGCTTGAGCATCTATCCATACTCTTGAGTATAACCATATTACTCTAAGACTTTTATTGACCTTTTTTGCAAATATCATATGAGCTTTGGAGTTGTTTTTGTAGCCTAAAAGCTCTGCTACTTGTGGTATATACTCTAATCTTAGTGTATCATCTTTTTTATTGGTTGTTAAGTGAAGGGCTGCTCTGACTCTAAATAGAAACTCTAGTGCAACTCTAAAGTTTTTGTAATCATTTTCATTAATAATCTCTTTTGGCAAATCTTTTATTCTTGGAATATTGTATAGTAATTTACCTATCCAGTAGGCTAAATTTGCATCTCTAAAGCCTCCTACACCCTCTTTTAGATTTGGTTCCATCATTAATGGAAATTTGGCTCTCATATCTCTTCGCTCTTGAATTTTTGCTAATATAAAATCTTTTTGATTATCTTTTCTTATGCGATTTATCTGGTTGTCAATATCTGTCCAAAGATATTTTGAGCCATCTATGAACCTAGATTCCAGCAGAGCCGTTTTTATGGTTATGTCACTTTTTGCTACACTCTCTAACTCAGAAATTTCGTGAACTCTGTGTCCTAATTTTAAGCCACTATCCCACATAATATAGAGCATCTTTTCAATTAACTCTTTTGTATTATAGGCTGGAATATTTTTGTATATAAAGGCTATATCTATATCTGACTTTGGGCTAAGTTGCTCTCTTGCGTAACTTCCCATAGCTGTTATTGTTAGTGGAATGGCATTTTTAGTAGGAAAGTATTCTAAAAACATCTCTCTAGTTGCAACGCGATAAATTAATTTAATAATACTATCTATCTTTTTTGTATGTTTTATGAGAAAATCTTTTCCACCACTCTCTTTAAAAATTTTGGGTAGAGTTTTATAGTATCTATTTAACTCATCTTTTATAAGTTTAGCTATTTCAAAATCTGGTGCATTGTTATATATTAACTCTTCAATTTTAGACTTTAACTCTTTCAAACTCTATCCTAGTTTTTTATTGCTATAATAGCACAAATTTTTTAAGGTGTTGTTTTATGAAAGAGATTATTGAAAAAGTTAAAAATAGAGATAGAATTAATTTAGATGAAGCTTTAAAATTATATGATTTAGAGTTGCTAGAGCTTGGGAAATTAGCCGATAGTATAAGAGTAGAGAGGTTTGGTAAAAAGAGTTATTTTAATATAAATCGTCATATTAATCCAACTAATGTGTGTAAAGATATTTGTAAATTTTGCGCATACTCAGCTAATAGAAAAAACCCAAATCCATATACTATGAGTGTTGAAGAGATTGTGGATATTGCCAAAAATGCTTGGGAGAAAGGAGCTAAAGAGGTGCATATAGTTTCAGCTCATAATCCTGAAGCTGGGCTTAATTGGTATATAGACAGTTTTAAAAAGGTTAAAGAGGCTCTGCCAGATATTCATATAAAAGCATTAACTGCAGCAGAGATTAATTTTTTAAGCCAAGAGTATAATTTAAGTTATGATGAGGTTATCGATAGAATGATAGAGTGTGGCGTAGATTCGTTGCCTGGAGGTGGTGCAGAGATTTTTGCAGAAGATGTAAGAGATAAGATTTGCAAAGGAAAAGTTAGCTCTAGTGAGTGGCTAGAGATACATAAAATTTGGCATAGTAGAGGTAAAAAGAGTAATGCCACAATGCTTTTTGGGCATATTGAGAGTAGGAGAGATAGAATTGATCATATGATGAGGTTAAGAGAGTTACAAGATGTAAGTGGTGGCTTTAACTGCTTTATTCCTCTTGTGTATCAAAGAGATAACAATTATCTAAAAGTAGAAAAGTATCTAAGTGCAAATGAGATATTAAAAACTTATGCAATAGCTAGAATTTTATTGGATAATATACCACACATAAAAGCATACTGGGCTACAAGCACAATAAATTTAGCTCTAGTTGCTCAAGAGTTTGGGTGTGATGATTTAGATGGCACAATACAAAAAGAGTCTATACAAAGTGCAGCAGGAGCAGATAGTGCAAATGGATTGGAGCTAGAAGAGTTTGTAGGCTTAATTAAAAACAGTGGCTTCATACCAGTTGAGAGAGATAGTTTGTATAATGAGTTAAGAGAACTTTAATTACAAAGCTAAGCCACACACATAGAAAATATTTGGATATATCATACATCTATACAATTGTTTAGTTGTATATTTTTTAAAGTTTTGTGATTGCTTTAATTTAAATTAATGAAACTACTTTTTTGTTTTTAGCAAAAAGTTTTGTGCTTAGTGCCTTTGGCTTTTAGCGAAGTATTAATTCTACAAAATCTTAAAAAGAGCAAGAATATTCTATACTTAAACTATCTTTTTGAATATAATTTTTTGAAAAAAGGTATAT
>JALSPE010000040.1 GCA_026986085.1 Campylobacteraceae bacterium
AAACCAGCTTCTGTTGGGATATATATTCTCTCCCCTTTTCCATCATTTAAACCTTTTATCCAAATATATCTTAGATATGCCTCATTGTCTTTTAAGGAGTTTCCTATTATTTTATTCGCCTTTGCAGCTGCTTTTGCTCTTTCTATATCGGCTAGACCTTCAGCTTTTGCTTTTACAATTTTGGCTTCGCCCTCTGCTTTTGCTAAAGTAACTTTAGCTTTTGCTTTCATTAGTGCCGACTCTTGTTTTGCTTTTGCATCTTCTATCTGTATTCTTTTTGACCACTCTGCTTCTTTTAGTGCGGCTTCTCCTGCTAGTTGCTGTTTGTAAACATTATACTTTGGCCATATCCAAAATGATATAAATATAAATATAAAGATTATACTCACTAAAATTATTAACAATTTTATCTGGTTATTGTTATGCATTGAGGCTCCCTATTTTTAGATATATTTTATCCTACATATATTTAATTTTAAATTAATAATATAAGTGTCAAGTAATACTTGACACTTGCTAAAAAATATGCTATAATTTTTAAAAATTAACAAGGGGTTACTATGGCATTAAAGATGAAAGAGCTAACAGAACTTACAGGAGAGAGTAAATCTACAATTCTTTACTATGTAAAAGAGGGTTTACTTCCAGAGCCACAAAAGCCTAAACCTAATGTGCATCTTTATGATGAGAGTTCTGTTCAGATTGTAAAGTTTATTAAATATTTACAAAATAGCTTCTCTTACTCTATATCTCAAATAAAATCTATTTTTGAGAATAATAACTTCAATTTTGATAACTCATTTGATGCAATTTTAGATGCTATTAGGGCACTTGAGGGTGGTAATATGGTTTTACTATCTTCGAATGAGGTAAAAAAAGAGTTAAATTTAGAAGAGGGCGAGTTGGAGAGTTATATCAAAAGAGCTTATATTTTAGATAAATCAAAATTTAACTATAAAGATATAGAAGCAATAAAAATATTACACAATGCCAAAGAGTTGGGCTTAGACTTTAAACTATTTGATTTATATGCTAAAAATGCTCAATTAATAGCAAAAGATGAGCATAAAATTGGATTTGATTTCTTAAAAGATGACTCAACGACACATAATTTAAGATATCAACTTTTGTTCGATATAATCTTAAACTATAAGCCATATATATTTAATTCATATACAATAAATGAACATAAAAAAGGGATAAAGTAATGTTACAGCTATTTAAAATAAGGGCATTTTTGCCATATGTTATAATTATTTTCTTAAACGCCATGACCGATTTAGGGCATAAGATAATTTTGCAAGATACTATCTTTAAAGCATATAGTGGAAGCGAATTAATAGTTTTAACAGCTATTGTAAATGCTCTAATTTTGTTGCCATTTATATTTTTATTTTCTCCATCGGGCTATATTAGTGATAAATATAAAAAGACAAAAGTTATAAAGTGGGCAGCTCTATTTGCAGTTTTTATTACTGCATTAATTACACTTAGTTACTATATGGGTTGGTTTTGGTTTGCTTTTATTTTAACTTTTGTTTTGGCAGCTCAAAGTGCTATCTATGCCCCTGCAAAGTATGGCTTAATAAAAGAGATGACAGGTAACGAAAAGTTAGCAGAGGCAAATGCTATTGTTCAAGCAGTGACTATTGTATCAATCTTAGCAGGTGCTGTTATCTACTCTATATTTTTTGAAAATATGATAACAGGAGCAGAAGTTCATCCTAGCGACTATTTAAGAGCAGTTGCACCTATTGGTTTTTTACTTATATTTGCATCATTTATAGAGTATCTTTTGGCTATAAAGTTAGATAAAGAGTTTGTAGAGATAAAAGTTAAAGACAAAGTAGAGTTCGATATAAAAGAGTATGGAAACTTAAACTATTTAAGAGCAAATATCAAGCTTTTAAAATCGCACAGAGCTATTTGGTTAAGTATCATTGGGCTTAGTATTCTTTGGGGTGTATCACAAGTTGTATTGGCAATTTTTGGAGACTTCTTAAAAGATAACTTAGGCATTACCGATACAGTAGTAGCTCAAGGTTTGCTATCTCTAACAGGTGTGGGTATAATTATTGGCTCTATTATTGCTGGTAAAATTAGTAAAAACTATATAGAGATGGGAATAGTTCCTTTAGGTGCTTTGGGTGTTACCCTCTCTTTATACTTTTTACCACACTTAGAGTCTGTAAAATCGTTAGCATTTGATCTTATTTTATTTGGAGTATCTGCTGGTTTGATTATTGTTCCTTTAAACTCGGTAATTCAATTTGCAGCACCTAAAGAGGTTCTTGGTAGAATCTTAGCTGGTAATAACTTTATGCAAAATCTATTTATGTTCCTCTTTTTGGTTGTAACAGCACTAATTGGCTATTTTGAAGTTAAATCTACTTTTATGTTTTATATTATTACAACAGTATCTGTTTTGGCTCTTATTTTTGTTCTATCTCAATTGCCACAAGCGCTTATTCGATACTTTGTAAAGCTCTTTATTGGGATAAAGTATAAGTTAAGTGTTGATGGAATAGACAATATTGACCCAAACAAAGGAATACTGCTTTTGGGTAATCATATCTCATTTTTAGATTGGGCTATTTTACAAATGGCTTATCCTGCTCAAATTCGTTTTGTTATGGATAGAAGCTACTACAACAAGTGGTATCTAAAACCATTTTTAAAGTTTTTTAAAGTAATTCCTATATCTCCAAGAGGTAGTAAAAGCGCACTTGCAGCAGTTACCGAAGCTCTAAATAATGGCGATACAGTAGCCCTATTTCCTGAAGGTCATATAACAAGAAACGGACACTTAAGCACATTTAAAAGGGGCTTTGAAGCAGCTGCTAAAGATGCTACTAATGCAGTTATAATTCCATTTTATCTAAGAGGGCTTTGGGAAGACAACTTCTCTTATGCATCTAAAAAGTTAAAAAGAGCTGGAAGTAAAGATATAAGTGTATCTTTTGGTAAGCCAATGCCTCACACCTCAACAGCAAAAGAGGTTAAAAAGAGTGTTTTTGACCTATCTGTAAAGAGTTGGCAAGATTACGCTAATACATTGCCATCTATTCAAGAGTCGTGGCTTAAAAACTCTAAAGAGCAACCTCTAAGAGTAGCAGTTGCCGACTCTACTGGAGTTGAGTTAAGTAGCAATAAATTTATGACAGCAGTTTTTCTAATGGCAAAAAAGTTAAAGCCACTCTTAAAGGGGCAAAATATAGGTATAATCTTGCCAACATCAGCTGGAGGATATATTGGAAATATGTCGCTTTTAACACTTGATAAAACTATTGTAAATTTAAACTACTCAGCAGGAGAGAAGAGCTTAAAACATGCACTAGATGTAGCAGATATAAAGAGTATTGTAACATCAAGACTATTTATAAAAAAGTTACAATCTAAAGGCTTTGATTTAACAAATATATTAGAGTTGGCAGATGTAATCTACCTAGAAGATTTAAAGAAAAAAATTGGAAAGCTAGAGAGCCTAATGCAGCTCTTAAGTGTAAAAATTTTACCTACTTGGGCTTTGAAACTTATATATTTAAGATGCGCTCATATCGATGATACTGCTGCAATTTTATTTAGTAGTGGTAGCGAGGGAACACCAAAAGGTATTGAACTAACTCATAAAAATTTAATGGGTAATATAAAACAATTTGTTGCACTTGTAAACCCAGAAGATAGAGATGTAATTATGGGAACACTACCTATTTTCCATGCATTTGGGCTAACAGTTACAACAATTATGCCACTAACTGAGGGGATTACAGTTGCTTGTCACCCCGACCCAACAGATGGGTATGCAATAGGTAAACTTTGTGCTAGATACCAAGGAACACATCTATTTGCAACAGCAACATTCTACCGGCTATATGCAAGAAACAGAAAAATTAACCCTTTAATGTTTAAAGATATAAAAATGGCAGTAGCAGGTGCAGAAAAACTGCCAAAAGATGTAAAAGAGGCATTTAAGAAGCGTTTTAACAAAGAGATTTACGAGGGCTATGGAGCAACAGAGACAACCCCAGTTGCCTCTACAAACTTGCCAGATGTTTTAATGACAGATGACTTTACAGTTCAAATAGGAAATAAAGAGGGAACAGTTGGTATGGCAATTCCAGGAAGTAGCTTTAAGATAGTTGATCCTGAAACTTTTGAAGAGTTAGCCACAGGCGAAGATGGAATGATA
>JALSPE010000041.1 GCA_026986085.1 Campylobacteraceae bacterium
ATTAAATCTATAATTAAACCAAAAGTTATGAGTTTTGATGAGGCAAAAGATTTAGTTACTAAAGATTACAAAAAAGTCGTAAGAGAAAAAGAGTTAAATAGTGTTGCTAAAGATGCTTTGAAAGATACTAAGAGTTTTAATATAGAGCCAAAAGAGTATATATCTTTATCTAAATTAACAGTTTTGCCAAAATTGACACCACAAGATAGTGTATTATTGACTCGTTCTGTATTTGCTAGTAAAAAGAAGATAAATAGTGCGAAGATAAGTGATGGCGTGGTTGTTTATGAGATAGTTGAGCAAAAAATAGTTGATAATAATAGTTCAAATAAATTAACTAAAGAGATTGAGAGTGTTAAGAGTGGAGAGCTAACATCAAATTTAATTAAATCACTATCTAGTAAATACTCGAGTGAAGTATATATAAAGGTTGGTAAATGAGTAATACAATTTTAGCTATAGATATTGGCTCAATGTCTATAAAAGCAGTTATCGCTGATATTGACGAGACTGGGGAGATAAAAGTTTTAGGTCATGGTGTTGCTAAATCAGAGGGTGTTAAAAAGGGTATAATTACAAATATAGATATAGCATCTAAATCTATTAGAAAAGCAGTTAATGATGCTAGAAGAATAGCTGGTAATAATATCTCTAGTGCAATAGTCTCCATCTCTAGTGCTTATACTAAAAGCACTAACTCTATTGGGATTATAAACATATCTCAAAAAGATATAACCATTAAAGAGATAAATAGAGTTATGGAGACTGCTTTGTATAATGCTGATATTCCAAAAGAGTATGATGTTTTACATGTATTGCCATTTAACTTTAAAGTTGATGACCAAACTAATATAGAAGATCCATACAATATGAATGCTAGTCGTATGGAAGTTGAGACACATATAATAATAGCACAAAAATCGAGTTTGAGTAATTTGAAAAAGGCTATTGTCTCAGCAGGGCTAGATATTGAATCTATAGTATTAGATAGTTATGCATCTGCACTATCAACTATGAGTAAAGATGAGTCGGCGTTAGGTGTTGCAGTTGTTGATATGGGTGGTCAAACAAGTAGCATATCTGTATTTAAAAACCAATCTTTAAGATACAATAATTTTATACCAGTTGGTTCAAACCATATTACAAATGATATCTCTATTGCTCTTCATACACCACTTAATATTGCAGAGAATCTCAAGAGAAATCATGGAGATTTGGTAGAGATAAATGATGATGTTTTAGAACTTCCAATAATTGGAGATGAGGAGAATAAGAATTCGATACCACTCAAAGTTGTTCAAAATGTTATAAGTTCAAGGGTAGAAGAGACACTTCTTATATTAGCTAAATTTTTAGATAAAAGTGGATTAAAAGATAATATTGGTGCTGGAATTGTTTTAACTGGTGGAATGACTCAGTTAAAAGGAATGAGAGAGTTTGCACAATCGATATTTCCTGGATATTCAGTTAGAATTGGTCTTCCACAACAATTAAAAGGTTTGTTTGACAACTTAAAAGGTCCTGAAAATTCTACTGTAATTGGTTTGCTTTTATATAAAGCAGGTAATCATACACAGTATGAAGTTGATAATAAAAAGAGATTACTACACCACAAGGAGGAGAATACTGGTTTGAGAGATACATTTGAAGAGACAGGTTTTGTTACATCTGCTAAGAGTAGTAGTGATACTATTGCAAGTGATGTGAGTGCAAGTAGTGAGAGTTCTGGAAATATTGTGTTCTCAGACCTTCCTGGTGTAGAGGAGAGTAGAGGTGACTTTTTGTCAAAAGTAAAGAATTGGATAAAACAACTATTTTAAAACAAGGAGAAGATAATGGATAAATTTGAGATTGAAGTAATGGATAATAGTGTAGCACCTGCAGAGGGAGCAATAATTAAAGCTATTGGTGTTGGAGGCGGAGGTGGTAATATGATTAACCATATGGTTGGTCAAAAGATTGCTGGAATTAGTTTAATAACTGCTAATACAGATGCACAAGCACTTGATAGCTCTTTGGCACCATATAAGATTCAAATTGGTAAGAATGTCTCTCGAGGTCGTGGGTGTGGTATGGTTCCTGAGAGAGGAAAAGAGGCAGCTCAGGAGGCTTATGAAGATATAAAAGAGTCTATAAATGGTTCTGATTTAGTATTTATTGCTGCTGGTCTTGGTGGTGGAACAGGAACTGGTGCTGCACCAGTTGTTGCACAAGCTGCAAAAGATATTGGGGCATTAACTGTATCTGTTGTTACAACACCATTTAAGTTTGAAGGTAGAAAAAGAACTAAATTGGCTGTTGAAGGATTAGAGGAGTTAAAAGAGGTTAGTGATTCTATAATTGTTATCCATAATGATAGAATATTATCTATTGCAGAGAAGAATCTTGGTGTAAAAGAGAGTTTTAAATTAGTTGATGATATTTTAGCTCAAGCTGTATCTGGTATTTCAAATGTTATTATCTCACACTCTCCTAGCGATATTAACCTTGACTTTGCTGATGTTAGAACTGTAATGAGCCATAAAGGATTGGCACTTATGGGTGTGGGTCATGCAACTGGAGCTAATGCAGCATATGATGCAGCAACAGAAGCTATTAGTTCACCTCTTCTTGGAGATATCTCAATTAAGGGTGCTCAAGGTGTTTTAGTTCATTTCCATATTCATCCTGATTATCCATTACTTCAAATCTCTGAAGCTATGAATACTATTGAAGAGTATGCTGATGAAGATGCAAGTGTAATCTTTGGAACAACAACAGATGATGCTATGGCAGAAGATGAAGTAAAAATTACAATTGTTGCTACAGGTTTTGAGAATGAATCTTATGGCAGCAAAGATAGTGGTTCAGCTTCTCATAGCAAAAAAACAGAGAAACCAGTTAATAAAACAAAAGAGCAAGAGGTAAGAAAACCAAATGTAATTAAAATTGTTGGTGGCGAAAATGAGAGCTATTATGATACACCTACATTTTTAAGAAAGCAAAGGGATTAATTCTCTTTCTTAATTTGCATTTATTCATTGCTTAAATTCTAGTTAAAACAATTATATCCCTATTTTTCTAACATATTTATATTTTTTCACATTTTTTCCTCATTTTTTAAATAAACTTATGTATAATTAAATTAAATTATTACAAAGGGAGTTATTATGAAAAAAACATTGGCTACATTAGTTTTAGGTATGGGAATGTTGTTTGCACTTAATCCACAAACTGCATCAAAAGAGGATTTAATGAAAATTAAAGGTGTTGGAGAGGCTAAGGCTGCTGCTATTATTAAGTATAGAAAATCTCATAAATTAAAAAATGTTGAAGACTTATCGCAAGTTAAAGGTATTGGTGAAGTAATTGCAACTAATATTATTAAAGATGTTATGAATGGAGAGAAGAGTTCTAAAGTAAAAAAGTCTTCTAAAAAAAGTGCATCTAAAAATAGTAAGTCTAAAGCTTCAGAGAAAAAAGAGAGTATGAAAAAAGATACAAAAGAGAAGTCTAAAAAGATTAAAGAAAAAGTGAAAAAGAGTAAAGAGAAGATGAATAAAAGTAAAAAAGATTTAAAAGATAAAATTAAAAATAAGAAGATGAAAAAAGATAAAAAATCTGCATAATTAATATTGTTTTGTAGATAGATTAATTTAGTATCTTAAAAGGTATTCTAAATCCTTTTAAGAGTATTTTATGCTTTTGTATATAGAGCTAAAGTAGTAGCATTTTATTTAAAATTTTGTTTGCTATTTTTTAATTAACTCTTCTTGGACTTATTGAATATAGGAATACATCTTAATATTTATACTTAACTTTTGCACCTTAATTTTAACTGACATCTTAAAGTAAATAGTGCTATTGTAGCATCTTATGAAAAATTGTCATATATTTTGACAAGAAGCATTTACTTTTTAAGTCTCTATAAATAGGCTATTTTAAAATTTCAATATAGAATTTCAAGAGCTATGATAACTTTTGTAATAAAGCTCCTCGTTCTTTGGGTCGAGGAGTTTCACTAGTTTTACTATCGTTTTTCAGCTTATTGCAACATAAGTTGCAATAAATATTATAATATTTCAATACAATAATATAAACCAATTTTATTAGATAATTTTGGTTAAATAAATTTAGGAGATAATATGAGTAGTATAAATTTTATATGTCCAGTTTGTAAAAAAATTAATCGTTTACCTAAAAAAGATAGTTACAAAAAGGCAAATTGTGGTGGTTGTGGAAACTCTTTATTAAATGCTAAACCTATTGTGGCTAATGACAGTGATTTTGATTATATTATTAAAAACTCTACAGCTCCTGTTATTGTTGATTTTTGGGCTTCATGGTGTGGTCCTTGTAGAATGATGGCACCAAACTTTGAATCAGCTAGTATGGAACTTTCACCTAGAGCACAATTTGTAAAAGTTAATACTGAAGAAGCACAGCAAATAGCTTCTAGATTTGGTATTCGCTCTATTCCTACTATTATAGTTTTTAAAGATGGCACAGAGGTAGATAGAGTTTCTGGTGCTTTACCTAAAGAGCAAATTATTGCTTTGGCATCTAAATATATTTAAATAAGTATATTTAGTGTATAATAACCTTAAAAAAGGGTTATTATGTCAAAAAATAAGATATTCATATTAGAAGATGATCCCTCTTTAAATGAGACTCTTGTTGATTTTTTTGAGGAGAAAAATTATAGTGTAGATAGTTGCTATGATGGATATGAAGCTGAGAGTAAACTTTATGAAAATAGATATGATATATTAATTTTTGATGTTAATGTTCCATCTTTGGATGGTTTTTCTCTTTTAAAAAGTGTTAGAGAGTTTGGTGTTAAAACTCCTGTAATATTTTTAACAGCTAGAGATGGTGTAGATGATGTAAAGAGTGGTTTTGAATTTGGAGCTGAAGATTATATAAAGAAACCTTTTGTATTAGAAGAGTTAATTATTAGAGTTGAGGCTATATTAAACAGATATAATAAGGGTAGCTCTACAATAGAGTTATCTGAAAATATTATTTTTAATAGAGATGCTGGAGAGATTATTGTAGAAGGTATTAGCCATAAGCTAAGCAATAAAGAGAGTAGATTGTTGGAGATATTTAGTAGTTCTAATGGTAATATTGTATCTCATGAAGATATATTTAACCAGTTATGGGATTATGATGAGACTCCAAGTGATAGCTCTTTAAGAACATATATTAAAAATTTACGAAAAGTTTTAGGTAGAGATAGTATTGAGAGTATAAAAAAGAGAGGCTACAGATTCCTTGTTAAGTAGTGAAAAAAAAGTTTTTAGAAGATTTTTAACTGTATATATAATATTGGTAACAACAGTTATTGTATCGATATCTATTATCTACTACAATAGCAGTGTTGAGAGGATTAATTTACAGTATAAAAGTTTAATGCAAGAGTTTGCATCTTTGCAGATAAAGAGAATCAAATGGTTGCATAATCACTATCCAAAGTATAATAAATATCCAAGAGATGATAGATACAACAGTGCTATATATGATTTGGAGTATGAAGAGATATTCTCAACATTAAAGAGTAAAAATATATTTTTTAACAAAAGGTTATATTTTAGTGGTTCATACGCAGTATATGTAGAGGTGTTGAGCGATTATTACTTAGGGGCAAAATATCTTTTTATAGAGGTTCCTAAAAATGGAGCACTTATTTCAAAAGTTTATAGAAATATAGCCATATTTGGTTTATTGGCATTTATTATACTTTTTATACTAGGATACTATTTAGCTAAAATGTTTATAAAGCCAATGAAGGATTCTTTGGATTTGCTGGATTGTTTTATAAAAGATACAACGCATGAAATTAACACACCAATTTCTATAATTAACAGTAATATTGAGATGTTAAATTTAGATAATTTATCTGCTAAAAATAGAAAGAAGATAGATAGAGTAAAGATAGCATCAAGAACTTTGGAGAATATCTATAAAGATTTAAAATTTGTTACACTATCAGATATTAGTAGAAGTTTGGATAGTGAATTTAATTTAAAAGATTTGATTGAAGAGAGAGTTGATTACTTCTTTATGCATATGGAGTCTAAAAAAATTGTAAAAGAGTTAAAGTTAGAAGATTTTATAGTAAAAGGGGATAGAGAGTTATATGCAAGGTTTATTGACAATATAGTCTCTAATGCAATTAAATATAATAGAGTAGGTGGTAAAATAGAAATTAGTTTAAGTAATGGTGTATTAATTATTGAAGATAGTGGCGTTGGAATAGATAAGAGAAATATAGATTTAATATTTACTAGATATAGCAGATTTAGTGAGCATGAAGGTGGTTTTGGTATAGGTCTTAGTATTGTTAAAAGGATTGCAGAGTTTTATAATATTAAAATAGAAGTTCAATCAGAAAAAAATAAAGGAACAAGGTTTATAATAAAATGGTAATTAGATATTTTTTAACAGCTTTGTTGTTGGTGGTTGCTAATGCAGATTTTACTACTGATTGCGTTGCTTGTCATATGCAAAAAAAGGTAGATTTAAGAAAGACTTTTATGAATGCTTTGTTGGTTTATGGTGGAGAGAACAATTTTAAGACGGCACTCTTTTATTACTGTAAAAATCCACAACCTATGACATCTGTTATGAGTGAAGAGTTTTTAAAAAAATATCTACCTTTAAACGCTATACAAATTGATAGTATGCGTTTAAAAAAAGATATTGATATCTATTGGGAAAAGTATAAAATTAAAGGAAATTTAAAATAAAGTTTAAAAATTCACTTTAATTTCACATTTTAAGTGGTATAATTATATCACAATAAAAACAAGGAGATTAACATGAAAAAAATTGCGTTATCATTAATTTTAGCATGTGGTGTTGCTATGGCAGCAGAAGCAAATGCTACTGAAACAAAAACTGAGGCAGCTACTGCAACAAAAACAGAAGCTACTAAAAGTGCAGCAAATGGCGAAGCTTTATTTAAAAAATGTGTAAGTTGCCATGGTGCAAAAGCTGAGAAAAAAGCTCTTGGTAAATCTGAAGTAATTGCTGGTTGGGATGCTGCAAAAGTTGAAGAGGCACTTAAAGGTTACAAAGCTGGAACTAGAAATATTCACGGAATGGGTGGATTAATGAAAGGTCAAGTTGCATCATATAGTGATGATGATATCAAAGCTGTAGCTGAGTATATTAGCAAACTTAAATAGTTTAACAGGGTCGCTCTTGCGACCATTTTAGGAATAGACTATAAAGACTATCTTTAATAACTTTTATAAAAAATATCCATTTATATCATATAATAATTTAATTGACTACTTCTCTATTTTTGGTGGAATAGAAGAGATTGATTTAAATCTTTTTGATGGCATTGATAGGGCTATAGAAGATGTTGTCATAGATAATTTAGCATATAAATTAATGCCTTTTTTTATATTTGATAATCCATTTAGAAAATTTTTAATTGCTCTTGCTAAAAGTGATGGTAAATTGTTTGCTCTTTTAAATAGAGTCAAAGTTGGCGAGGCTTTGGGTTTAGAGATTGTAAATGAATTGATTGAGAGTAATATAATATATATAGTTAATTCCAGAGAGAAGCCATTTAAAGTCTATAATAAGCAATTAATAAAAAAAGAGTATAAAAATTACACTATTGAGCCAAAAATATATTTTACAAAGCCATTTTTTAGATTTTGGTTTCTTTTTGTAGAGCCATATAGAGATAGGGGTATAAATATAGATATGCTTTTAGATAATATTAAGAGTAGGGAATATCTATTATCCTCTTTGGTGTTTGAGCAGTTGAGTATAGAGCTTTTAAAGAGCAATTTTAATAATATAGTAGAGATATCATCATATTGGGATATTAATAGTGAATTTGATATCTATGCAAAGTTATCTAATAAAGAGTTTATATTGGGAGAGTGTAAATATAAAAACAAACCCATAAATAGGGCAGAGCTTATAAAGTTAAAATATAAAGCAGTAACTTCTAATTTAAGAGTTGATAGATATGCACTATTTTCTAAAAGTGGTTTTAGTAATGAGTTAAAAAAGTTAAATAGTAATGATTTGCTTTTGTATGAACTTGAAGATTTTAAGAGACTTATTGATATTTAATATACTCTTTTCTAAGTTTAATATTTTTTATATGCTCTTTGTATTTAGATGAGAAGTTATGTGTTCCTTTACTGTTTTTCATAAAGTATAGGTAGTTTGTATCTACTGGGTTTATTGCAGATATAATTGCCTCTTTTGATACATTACATATTGGGATAGTTGGTAATCCTTTATGTTTATATGTGTTGTATCTGCTTAAATCATTTTTAATTCTTTGGGGGGTTACTTTTGTGTGTGAATATTGTCCATAATTTAGCGTTCCATCCATTTGAAGTTTCATCTTTTTATTTAATCTATTGAAAATTACAGATGAAATTTTTGGCATCTCAGTTCTATTTGCTGCCTCTTTTTCTATAATTGATGCAACTGTAATAATCTTTTTCCACTCTTTTTTATCAAATTTATTAAAGTAAGATATTGATATTTTTTTATACTCTTTAAAGCTATTATCAATTAAAAATTTTATAGTATCTCTCTCTTTAAAATATATTGGTATATTATATGTATTTGCTAAAAAATTGCCCTCTTTATATGGAGCTAATTCTTTGTAGCTAATTACCAATTTATCTATATTGTAGTTTAGTTTTTTCTTTAACATTTGCAGTATAAAGTATGATGTTTCACCTGGAATTATAGTTACGGGAGTATAGTGGTTGGCATATGAGCCAACTTGTTTTAAAAATTTATATCTTGGCATTTTTTTACTGTTTATATATATCCAGCCTTCTCTTGGATTAGTTGCAATTTTTAAAAATAGCTTATCTAAAAAATTTAGATTATATTTTTTTGTTTTTAGATATTTAATTATTTCAGATGTATCAGAAGAGGGTAGTTTTAAATTTTGTTTGGTGTTGATTGGGGTAATAAAATATATAACTACTATTGTAGTTAAAACTATAGTAATTGATAATAGTGAGAAAATAATTTTTTTTAGCACACTACTCATTTCTTAAAATTGTTAAAGCATCTGTTTTAGAAGCTCTTTTTGCAGGATATATAGCTGATAGAAGTATAATAATAGATGTTCCAGTAACTATAGTCAAATAGTCGCTTAAAGGTAAATCTATAGGTAGCTTTGATGTCGCATATATATCGGCAGGAAGAGATATGATATTGTATGTTGTCAAAAGCCACATTCCAAATACTCCTAATAGTGTTCCAAGTAGCATACCTAAAAGACCTATTATAATCCCAAGATAGAAGAATATTCTACTTATCTCTTTTGTTGTAGCTCCTAGTGTTTTCATTAGTGCAATTTCGCTTCTTCTGCTCATTACAGTCATTAGTAGTGAAGATATTATATTTAAAGAGGCAACTAAAATAATTAAAAGAAGAACTAAAAAGAGTGCTTTTTTCTCCATTTGCATAGCTTCGAAAAAGCCTCCATTTTGCTCCCACCAGCCCTCTATTCCTATATCATTAGGCAGAAGTTTTTTTATCTCTTTTATAATTTTCATTGGCTCTTTAGCGTAGATATGAATACCATCATACATTCCATCTTTTTTCTTTAAAATTTTTTCAAATGCTTTATGTGTTGTATATATTATTCCTTTATCATATGCTGTTAATCCAGAGTTAAAGGTAGATACAACTTTTAATCTTTTTTGCAGAGGCATTGTTCCAAAACCAGCAGCTTGTTGTTTAGAGAAGAACAGAGTTATCTTTTCTCCTTTTTTTAAACCTAAAGATGTAGCCAAACCATCGCCTATTATTGCGCTATATTTTGATATTTTAGCATTATTTACTTGGTCATAAGCTTTTTTGAAAATTTTATTTATCTTTGCTTCTTTTTGAAAATCTACGCCATATAGTATAGTTCCTTGCACACCATCTGCATTTTTTGCAATTACTTGGGTTGTGTAGTAGGGGCTAAATTTCAAATCGGGAAATTTTTTATTTATCTTTTCTATAATATCTTTAGGGACACCTTTGGTATTATATGCAATAATTGTTAATGGATAGTTCATAATAAAGAGTCTCTTTTTGAACTCTTTGTGTGTTCCATTTGTAACACCTATACCTATCATTAAAACCATAACACCCATTGCAATACCGATTAATGCTAACATTGCCGATATAAAGATAAATGGATTATCTTTATCATATTTAAGATAATGTTTTATAAATTTTTTTACAAATTTACTACTGTAGCTTTGACTCATTAAGCAAGCAATCCTTTTTTTGGTCCACTTTTTCCACAACAGTTTTTATACTTCTCCCCACTTCCACATGGGCAGGGGTCATTTCTTTTGGGTTTTTTATCTATATTTATCTCTTCTTGGCTCTCTTGGTTTTGTTGAGTATCTTCATCGTTATTTTCATATTCATTATCTACTTGAGGCTCTTCAAAGTTAAATTCTACTCTATGAATTAACTTAATAGACTCTATTTTGATTTTTCTAATTAAATCCTCAAATAGTTTAAAACTCTCTTGCTTATACTCTGTTAAAGGGTCTTTTTGATTGTATCCTCTAAGTCCTATACCAGTTTTTAGAGTATCCATTTCATATAGGTGGTCTCTCCATAAATTATCAAGAGTTTGTAGATATATAAGTTTTTCTATCTCTTTTCTTTGCTCTTGGTCAAATGGCTTCATCTTCTCTTCGTATAACTCTTCTAAAATCTCTAATAGTGTAGATTTTATCTCTGGAGCATCTTTGCCTTCTAATAAATCTCTTGGAAGCTCTACTCCACTTACTTCTGCTACCTCTTGAATTAAGCAATCTAAATTGTAATCCTCACTAGGTAAGCCCTCTAATATTTCACAATTAGCTAGTAGAAAATCTATTACCTCTTCTCTATTCTCTTTTATTTTAGATGCGATATCATAATCTTCATCTATTAACTGGTCTCTAAATTTATATATTGCTTTTCTTTGATAGTTTGCTACATCATCATACTCTAGTAGATGTTTTCTAGATTCGTAGTGAAGATTCTCTACCTTTTTTTGTGCACTCTCTACACTTCTAGTAACTAGTTTAGAGTCTATAAATTCACCCTTTTTTACACCAATTCTATTCATAATAGTTCTTATTTTGTCTCCACCAAATATTCTAAGGAGGTTATCATCTAAACTTAAAAAGAATTGGCTCTCTCCTGGGTCTCCCTGTCTTCCTGAACGACCTCTTAATTGGTTGTCAATACGGCGCGACTCGTGCCTTTCTGTTCCTAAAATTGCTAAACCACCCAACTCTTTTACTTCATCGGTAAGTTTAATATCAACCCCACGACCAGCCATATTTGTAGCAACTGTAACTGCTCCTTTAAGACCAGCATTCTTGATAATTTCTGCCTCTTTTTCGTGGTTTTTAGCATTTAGTATATTGTGTGGAATTTTCTCTTTTTTAAGTCTTTCATGAATTAATTCACTCTTTTCTATAGAAGCTGTCCCTATTAGAACGGGCTGCCCTTTTGAGTGAAGCTCTTTAACTCTAGCAGCAACTGCATCTAGCTTCTCCTCTTCTGTATTAAATATTAAATCATTTTTATCATCTCTTGCTACTGGAAGGTTTGTAGGTATAGAGATAACATCTAGGCTATATATTTCAGAAAATTCTGTAGCTTCTGTTTGTGCTGTTCCTGTCATTCCTGCTAATTTATCATATTGTCTAAAGTAGTTTTGGTAAGTAACCTCTGCTAGTGTTTGAGACTCCTCTTTAATCTCTACCCCTTCTTTAGCCTCAAGTGCTTGATGGAGTCCTTCGCTAAATCTTCTTCCTTCACTAAGTCTGCCTGTAAATTCATCTACTATAATAATTTCACCATCTTTTACAACATAATCTACATCTTTTTCAAATAGATAGTTTGCTTTTAGAGCTTGGTCTAAGTGATGAGTCAATATTGCATTCTCTAGGCTATATAGATTACCTACGCCAAATAGATCTTCTGCTTTTTGAAGCCCCTGTTCGGTTAAAGTTATCTGCTTATTCTTCTCATCAACTATAAAATCGCCAGTTGTTTTTTTACTCTCTCCTGGTTTTGTTGGTAACTCTTTACCTTTTTCTAATTTTAATGCAATTTCATTAGCAACACTATACCATTTTTGATCTCTTTGTGTTGGTCCAGAGATAATAAGGGGTGTTCTAGCTTCATCTATAAGGATAGAATCTACTTCATCAACAATAGCGTAGTAGTGGTCTCTTTGAACTTTTTGATCTTTTGAACTTTTCATATTATCTCTTAGATAATCGAAGCCAAATTCATTATTTGTTCCATAAGTTATATCAGCTTCATATTGCTCTTTTCTTTGGTAATCGTCATATATATCTCCAGTTATACATCCTGTTTTGTATCCTAAAAACTCATAAATCTGACCCATCTCTTTTGCATCTCTTGATGCTAGATAATCATTTACCGTAACAAGATGAACACCACGACCAATCATTGCATTTAGGGCTACTGCTAATGTCGCAACAAGTGTTTTACCTTCACCAGTTTTCATCTCTGCTATATTGCCATCGTGCAAAACCATACCGCCAATTAATTGAACATCATAATGGCGCATTCCCAAAACTCTTTTACTAGCCTCTCTGGTAATTGCAAAAGAGTCATTTAAAACATCATTTAAGCTTTTCTGTTTATCTTTAACACTCTGTTTTAATTCTTCAAAAGCATCTTTTAACTCATCATCACTTAACTTTTCATATTTGCTCTCTAGGGCATTAATCTCTTTAGCTCTTTTGGCATATTTTTTAACTTTTCTATCGTTTGCTGTTCCAAATATCTTTTTAATCATTTTTTGTTTACCTTTTAATCTTAATGGTAAGATAAATTTGGCTTATTTTATCTAAATTATAATTAATTAATGGTTCAATAATTTCAATTTAGCCTAATTTTGCTTTTTATTCACAAAATTATAGTAAACTTTTACAAAATAAAATAAAAAAGGTTTTCAATGAAAAGAGGATTATTATCAATAGTGTTTGCTACAACTATTGCTTTTTCTAGTGGAATATCAGTTCCAACTGCATTTAAGGCAAATTTTACACAGATAGTTAAAAATAGAAAGGGAAAAACAATTAAATACAAAGGGGTAATTGTATTTAACTCGCCATCTGAGACTAAATGGAGATATAACTCTCCTACGAAAAAAGAGGTTTGTAGTAGTGGTAAAGATTTAGTTGTAATTGATCACGATTTAGAGCAAGTTAGCTATTATAGTATAGATAGAGGTTTAAATTTAATTAGAGTTTTAAGAGATGCCAAACTTCATAAAGGTAGAACATATGTTACCAAATTTAAAGGAAAGTATTATACAGTTGTGCTAACTAGTGGTGGGAAGATAGAGCAGATTGCATATAAAGATAATTTAGATAATCAAGTAAATATTATCTTTACAAATACAAAATATTATGATAGACTTTTGCCTGGAAGAAAATTTGTATGCGCTCGTCCAAAGGGGTATGACGCAATATATTAAGGATTATAGATGATAGAGATTTGGCACAATAGTAGATGTTCAAAATCAAGAGCGGCTCTTAATTATTTAAAAGATAATGGTATCGAGTTTAAGGTAAAAGAGTATCTTAAAGAGCAAATTAGTAAAGATGAATTAGAGTCGATATTAAAAAAGTTAAATAAAAGACCTAGTGAAGTTATAAGAAAAAAAGAGGCACTATTTAAAGAGTTAAATTTAAAAGATGCTTCTGAAGATGAGTTGCTTGAGGCTATGGTTAATTACCCTAAACTTATAGAGAGACCTATTGTTGTAAATGAAGATAAAGCTGTAATTGCAAGACCACTAGAGGAGATAGAAAAGGTTATTAAAGATGCTTAGTAGTTCAACTAATTTAGGACCTTTTGTTGGGTTTAATGCCAATTTGTCTAGTGAGTTTAGAAAGTATGGTGAGATTGTCGCTTTTAAAAAAGATACAACTATGTTTGATTGCGATGAAACAATGAAGTGGTTTTATGTATTTATTAGTGGTAAAGTTAAGGTTTTTGATATTAATTTTGAAACCAATAGAGAACAGACACTCTATATGTTGATAAGAGGAGATATGTTTGATTTGGTAACCTTGCTAGATGGATTAGAGCATAATTTGGCTACAGAGGTTATAGAAACTGGAGAGTTAATTAGATTTCCTATTAATAAAGTTAGAGAGTGGATGAGAGATTATGTAGATTTTGCTCAATTGATATATAGATATGTTGCAATGCAGATGAGAGCTATTGAGTCGTTAGCTATAGATTTATCGCTATATGATACAAAAGAGAGATTACTTAAACTTTTACTTAAAAATATAAATATGATTGAAAAAAGAGGTGTTAGTATTCTTGATAACTTATCTCATACAGAGATAGCAAATTTAATTGGAACAGTTAGACATATTATTGATAGGCATCTTAAGAGTCTTAAAAAAGAGGGTATAATAGATATAGAAAATAGAAAAATAGAGTTGAAAAACGCAAAAAAAGTTTTAGATTTATTGACCTCTTACTAATTAATATATGTAAACTTTTTATTGTTTATAAGCAATTCACTTTGAGTTGCCACTTAGTTGCCACTTAATATAGTATTATTTCCATAATATCTAGTAAAAATAAAATTAACTCCAAAAAAAATGGTATTTTAATTTACATATAAGTTACATTTTTGTATTATATCTTCAAGATTTATCAAATTATCGATATATCTTTAAATATAATACTAAGGAATGGAATATGAATAGGACTTTTATAGGTAAAATTCTGATATCTGCACTTTTGTCCACTGTGGCTGCTAGTGCTTTAAATATTAATATTACTACTAAATATGGTAAAACAGGTGGGATTGTTGGTCCTTTAAATAAAATTGGTGATAAGGTTAATGGAGTAAATATTTGTCCTGCTGATCCAACTGCTGGTTGTGATTTTAAAAATGACCCAGGGTATAGCAACAATAATACAGTTGAAGACCCAACTGATGATACTTATAGCGGAGATCTTCTAATTAGAACAAATGATGCTTTTGAAGCAAAGGCTGGTTGGACATGGGCTGGAACTAAAGATGACGAACAAAAAGTCACTATTAGCTCTACATTGCCAAAGTTCAAGGGAAAATCTTATTATGAATTTATGGCACTACCTGGTTTTTGTGACAAAAATGAATCTTCTATTTCTGATGATAAGCAAAGTGTGGTTTGTGTCCGAAAAGATTTTAATGTCTATAATGCAGATGCTTATTCTGAAGATTTAACTTTTAATGTAAGAGTAAAAGGCTCAACTCCAGTTGGAACAAAACCAGGAGAGATAAAGTTTAAAATAGAGTCTGCAGATGGTCAAGTAAAAGAGGACTCTACAGAGGGCAATTCACTAACAGTTACAGCAGCTCCTAGATGGAATGTTGATGAAGGTGTTTTTAGATCTTATGTTGTTAGAAAAGATATAGATGGGGATGGTGTAGCAGAATATGGACATATTGTAGATTTCTATACAAACTTAGAGG
>JALSPE010000042.1 GCA_026986085.1 Campylobacteraceae bacterium
TATAGGATATTTCCATCAAAATATATTTAAATATATAAATCCAAAGTGGAAAGTTCCAAAAGAGGGATTTGATTTAATAAATGAAGAAGATAAAATATTTGTAGAGATGAAAAATAAGCACAACACCATGAATTCATCATCATCTCAAAAAACATATATAAAAATGCAAGGAATGCTTTTAAAAAATGCAAAAAATCGTTGTTTTTTAGTAGAAGTTATTGCTAAAAAATCTCAAAATATACCTTGGAAAATATCTTTAGATGGTATTACAAATGAACATGAATTTATAAGAAGGGTATCAATAGATAAGTTTTATGAAATTGTAACTGGTGACAAATATGCTTTTAAAAAGTTATGCGAAGCTCTACCAAAGGTATTAGATGATGTTGTAGCATCACTAAAGAGTGACAATATAGAAAATAGTGTATTTAAAGAGTTAAATGATATATCTCCAAATTTATTACAAAGTTTATACCTTTTATCTTTTAACAAATATGAAGGGTTTGATAAATTTAAACTCTAAAAGCTATCCTCTTCGGGAGTTAATTGTATCAATTCAAAATGTTTTTTTTGTAGTTTTTGATTTTCATTTTGTATTTTTGTATATTCACTCTTTAATTTTAAATCTCTCTCTTGGGCATTTTGCAATACACCTATTGAGCTGTCTCCAAAAAATAGAGAGTATAGTGTAGATATAAAGAGTATAGAAATAATAATCTTAACTATAAGTTTAATATTAAAAGCTCTTTTTGGAGTAGAAGAGACTTTTTCTATCTCATCTATCCCTAATTTGTCACTACTTTGCACCAAATAACTCTTTTCCCAAATATTCAAATTGTCCCAACTCTCTTTGTATCTCTAGTAATCTATTATATTTTGCAATTCTATCACTTCTAGCAGTTGAGCCTGTCTTGATTTGTGCTGTATTTAGTGCTACTGCAAAGTCTGCTATAAATGCATCTTCACTCTCTCCACTTCTGTGGCTCATTACACAAGTGTAGCCATTTCTTTGAGCTAGGCGAACAGTCATCATAGTCTCGCTTACGCTTCCTATTTGGTTTGGTTTAATCAATATAGAGTTTGCAATGCCTTTTTCTATACCCTCTGCCAAGATATCAGCATTTGTTACAAATAAGTCATCCCCCACAAGTTGAACTCTATTGCCTAAACGCTCTGTAAGCTCCTTCCAGCCATCCCAATCATCTTCACTTAATCCATCTTCTATAGATACTATTGGGTATTTATTGATTAAATTCTCATAATAGCTAATTAATTCACTACTTGTAAGCTCTCTATCTTCTGATTTTAAATGATATTTACCTTCATCATTAACAAGCTCACTACTTGCAACATCCAGTGCAATTACAATTTGCTCTCTAGCTTCATATCCAGCCTTCTTGATTGCACTCATAATCACCTCAATTGGCTCTTCATTATTTTTTAAATTTGGTGCAAAACCACCCTCATCGCCAACTGCTGTGCTCTCACCCATCTCATCTATTATTTTTTTAAGATTTTGGTATATTTCACTAACTGCTCTTAAGCCCTCATCAAAGCTATCAAAGCCTATTGGCATAATCATATACTCTTGAAAATCTACAGAGTTATTAGCGTGTTCTCCACCATTAATAATATTAAACATAGGAGTTGGCATAACAACACCATTTGCTCCACCCAAATATCGATAAAGTGGCATTTTTAAAGATGATGCAGCTGCTCTAGAGAGTGCCATAGATACACCAAGAACTGCATTCGCACCCAAATTAGAGTAATTATTTGTGCCATCTAATTGCTTCATTGCCAAATCAACTTCTGCCTGATTAAATGGACTCATTCCAATAATAGCTTCTGCAATTTGCTCATTTACATTAGCAACAGCTTTTAATACACCTTTACCTAAAAATCTATCGCCACCATCTCTAAGTTCTAATGCCTCTCTTTTGCCTGTGCTTGCACCACTTGGAACAATAGCACTCTCTTTTGTTCCATCACTTAAAACCACAGTTGCTCTAACTGTTGGATTACCACGACTATCTAAAACCTCATCTGCATAAACATCTTCAATAAAAATCATCTCTTCTCCATAAATTATATTTTTAAATTAAATTAATATTAATCTCTTTTAAATAGAGATAAAAACTCTTGAAATATAGTTTTTTTATACTCTCTTACATAAACTTTAACTACATCTCCATCTACTCCAATAATAGTCTCATCAGCATAAACATAGTAGTCACTATTTAATATAGTATCTCCCCTAAAGGCAACCTTTTTGCCAGTTGGTCCCTTTTTAATTATATAAGTTTTTCCACCTCTTTTAACTGTTCTTAATGTCTCTGGATAGTGCTTTGCTAATATTCTTCTTGGCATAATTTACTCCTTATCACTCTTTGCAATCTCATCTTCATCCATAGATAGCTTCTCTCCAAACCCTAGAGCATCTTTAATTTTATGCTCTATCTCAGCTCTTAAATCTGGGTTATCTTTAAGGGTTTGTTTAGAATTCTCTTTTCCTTGCCCTAACTTTGTTGCCCCATAGCTAAACCAAGCTCCACTCTTATCTACAATATCAAGTTTTACACCATAATCTATAAGTTCACCCTCTTTACTTATACCCTCTCCAAACATAATATCAAACTCTGCTTGTCTAAATGGAGGTGCAACTTTATTTTTGATAACTTTTGCTTTTACACGGTTACCAATTTGGCTCTCTCCCTGTTTTAGAGTTGCTATTTTTCTAACATCAATACGAACAGATGCATAGAATTTCAGTGCATTACCACCTGTTGTTGTCTCGGGTGATCCATACCCCATTGTTCCAATCTTCATACGAATTTGGTTAATAAAGATGACTGTTGTATTCATTTTATGCAAAATAGCCGTTAATTTTCTTAAAGCTTGACTCATCAGCCTTGCTTGAAGCCCAACATGAGTATCTCCCATATCTCCTTCTATCTCTGTTTTTGGGGTAAGAGCAGCAACAGAATCTATTACAATTAAATCTACTGCTCCACTTCGTGTTAGTGTCTCTAAAACCTCTAGTGCTTGTTCCCCAAAATCTGGTTGAGATACAAGTAAATTATCAACATCTACACCTAAATTCTTGGCATAAGTTACATCAAGAGCATGTTCTGCATCTATAAATGCACAAATAGAACCCTCTTTTTGCGCTGATGCTATACACTGAAGTGCTAAAGTTGTTTTACCAGAACTCTCTGGACCATAAACCTCAATTATTCTACCTTTAGGAATACCACCAATTCCCAAAGCCATATCTAACCCCAAAGAGCCTGTGCTAATTGAGTCTATTGGCTCAATATCTTTATCTCCAAGGCGCATTAAAGTCCCTTTTCCAAAGGCTTTATCTATCTGTTTTATTGCTAAATCTAATGCTTTTTGTTTATTTGCATCCATTATATTACCTTAAATTTTTATCTATATTGTATCATTTTTTTATTAATTAATGATACAATATTGCATTCTAAAAGATATAAGGAGCATTATGAAGATAGAGATAGCTCACTCCCCAGATGCAGATGATATTTTTATGTATTATGCAATCGCTTTTGGCTGGGTAGATACAAAAGATTATGAGTTTAAAAACATTGCTCTAGATATTGAAACATTAAATGTTGAAGCTCTTCAAAACAGATATCCTGTAACTGCAATTAGCTTTGCGCTATATCCTAAAATTAGAGAAGATTATGCACTTTTACGCCCTGCTGTTAGTTTTGGTTATGGATATGGGCCAAAACTTATTAAACAAAAGGGTAAAAAACTTCGCAAAAATTTAAAATTGGCACTCTCTGGTGAAAATACTACAAATGCGATGCTTATTAGATTAAGGTATCCAAATGCCAGAATAAAATATATGAACTTTTTAGATATCGAAGAGGCAGTAGTATCTGGAGAGGTAGATGCTGGTGTTTTAATACATGAATCTATTTTAGATTTTGACAGTAGCTTAGAGGTTGAGTTAGAACTTTGGGATTGGTGGCTAGAGTTAGCAAAAGAGGAGTTACCTCTACCTCTTGGTGGAATGGCACTTAGACGCTCACTACCCCTAAATAGAGCCATTGATATAGAGAATATACTCATTGATGGCGTTAAAATAGCAAATTCTCGCAAAAAAGAGTTAAGCAACTTGCTTGTAGAGAAAAATTTAGTTAGAATAGAAGATGAGAAACTAGATAGATATCTAAAGATGTATGCCTCTGATGACTCTATTAGCCTAGATAAGACCCAATTAAAAGCAATCGACAGGCTCTTTGAAATTGGCTATGAGCATAAAGAGTATGATTGCCCAATAAGAGCTGAAGATTTTTTAATTCCACAAGAGTATAAGCAGTGGAGAAGCATATAGGAGCGTAAATTATGATACAACTTATCTCTGTTCTTGTAGCTATACTATTAATTGCACTAGTAATTACAACAGATAAAAAAGATAGTAAAGCTCCAAGAAGTGGAGAATCTATAGATTCAAGTGACTATTATTATGAAGATAAAAAGAAAGATGATAGCGAAGATGACTTCTTTTCATTAGTTAAAGATAACAGAGTTATCAGTTTTGATATCTATCAAATCAAAGGCAGTGGTGTCTTAAATATAGATAGAAGAAGTTTTAGAGAGGGATTAAAAGAGGCTCTAGAAAACAGTAATAAATTTAAACTAAGCTATAACCCAAATGTAAAGATGGTAGTCGCAATAAAAGAAGATATTATCTATTTACGAAAATATATAGTAAGAAAAGAGATAAGAGACTACTTTGTAGTCAAAAAAAGAGTTAAAGTAACTGCCAAGTTTGCCCTATTTAGAGATACATACAAAACATACTACATTGATAAAGTTATATACAGAGCAGACCTAAAAGCAAGTTCTCCTATAAATTATGATGACGCAATTTATAAAATTGATAAAAAACTCTACTATCTAGTGGCAAAAAAGGTTGCCAAAAAGTTACTAGATAACTATAACAAGATAGTAAAAAGGTTATAGAGTCTTTTTCTCTATAGAGTTAAGTGTTTAATATTTAACACTTATTACTTTAATAGTAGCTGGAAATCCAGGTCCTATAGCTTTTTTAATCAACTTAGCCTCTATAGTTAAAGTCTTGTTTTGCAAATTAATTAAATTAAACTCATCACAATTTTCAACTCTATAATCTTTTTTACTCTTCAAATCCTCTATAACAACATGAGTGTGTGGAGATGAACCTTTTACTTTAACTTTGCCAATAATTGTAAATGCATTAAGGGTGCTTACCATTAGTGATGACAAAATTGCACTAGAGATAATTTTTTTCATAAAAGCACCTTTTTTTGTTTATTATATCAAACTTTTAACAAAAAATATAAAAATATATTAAATTGAACTCTTTTTTTGGTAATTTTATGTAAAATATGGATATGAATTACACACGAAAGAGATATCAAGCATCTATAGAGGTCAAAAAATCTAAATTTATATCCTACATAGTGCCAATAGATAGCTTCAAACTAGAGTATGCCAATCTACAAAAAGAGCATACTAAAGCAAACCACATTGTTTATGCATATAGAGAGTTAAACAGCTTTTCTCAAATTGTAGAAAATAGCACAGATGATGGAGAACCAAGAGGTGCAGCTGGTGTGCCTACTCTAAATCAATTAAGAGGAGCCCAGTTAATAAATTGTGCAATTATTACAGTTAGATACTTTGGTGGAGTAAAGTTGGGTATTGGTGGTATGGTTAGAGCCTACTCTTTAGCCGCAAAAAGTGTTATTGAATCTGCAACTATTGAACCATATGAAAGCTTAGTAGAGTATGTTATAACTAAAGAGTATAAAGACCAAAGGCAGATTGAATATTATATTAAAAACCTAAATCTAAATGTAAAAAGGCGAAATTTTTTAAGTGACAAGGTTGAGTGGATTGTAGATATAACAGAAGATAAATTAGAGAGACTTAAAGAGCTTTTGGTATAATTTAGAAAATCAATATATTTTTAAGGTAGATTATGTCAAATATTTGTGCTGATAGAATGAGAAGTATTATAATCGCTATTGTTATAGGTTTAGGAATGGGGTTTTTAGGGAGCAAAAATTTGCAATTTGCCTTTTTGTTATATCTGATGCTAATTATTGCACTTTTAGTTGATGGCTTTAGTGGCTTTTGCCCACTAAGAGTTTTATTACGAAAAATATTACCAAAATGTGAGGATAGATAGTGGATAAAAAGATTAGTTACAAAGATGCTGGAGTAGATATAGATGCTGGAAATAGCTTTATAGATGCAATTAAAGATGATGTTAAATCTACCTTTGATAAGAATGTAATTGGAGGTATTGGCTCATTTGCTGGGGCATATGCTCTGCCTTCTGGATATAAAGAGCCAATTTTGCTAAGCGCGACTGATGGTGTTGGAACAAAATTAAAGATTGCGATAGAGAGTAGAAAACTAGATACAGTTGGTATAGATTTGGTTGCAATGTGTGTAAATGATTTAATTTGCAACTGGGCTACACCAATGTTCTTTTTAGACTACTACGCAACAGGAAAGCTAATTCCACAAGATGCAAAAGAGGTGGTATCATCTATTGCCAAGGGTTGTCAATTAAGCGAGTGTGCCCTAATTGGTGGAGAGACAGCAGAGATGCCAGGGATGTATAGCGAAAATGATTTTGATTTAGCTGGTTTTGCTGTTGGAATAGCAGAGAGAAGCCAAATAGATAGAGTCTCTCTTGTTAAAGAGGGGCAAGTTCTATTGGCACTTCCTAGCAGTGGTGTTCACTCTAATGGTTACTCACTTGTGAGAAAACTTTTCTTTGATAAATTAGGGTATAATTACGATAGTGAATTTAATGGAAAACCTCTTGTAGAGACCCTTCTTACACCAACTAGAATCTATGTAAAAGAGTTTAAAGCCAACCAAGATAAAATTGTAGCACTAGCACATATAACTGGTGGTGGAATTACAGAAAATTTGCCAAGAGTTCTTCCAGAAAACATAAAAGCTGTAATTAAAGAAGACTCTATCAAAACCCTTCCTATATTTGATTTTATGAGCCAATATGTAGAGGAAGAGGAGATGAAGAGAACATTCAATATGGGTGTTGGTATGGTTTGGGTAGTAGAGCCAGATAGCGTAGATGCTATTGTATCAAATACAGATGCTTATGTAATAGGCGAATTAAAAAGTGGAGCAAAAGGAGTAGAGTTTATATAGACTCAAACTATTATGAGAGCTTTTTTATCTATTTTAACTACATCATTTATATTAATAGGTTGTGGAGGGGGTGGCTCTGGTGCCGTTGCCCAAAATAGCAGAGAGTTCTCTGGTAAAAATAGAGAAATTACAATTAAAAATAACCAAAGTATATATAAAATACCAAACGCTTTAAGTAGCAATATAGAGTTAAATATAGAGAGTAAAAAAGATATCTATCTAGTAGTTACTAGCCACTTTGACAATCAAGATATATCTATATCTCAAGGGATAGTATCAGCAAATACTCCAATAAAAAGAGAAACTGCTGATAAAAATTCAACAAAAAAAGTTGATACCATTAAGATGAGACGAGATATTAATGAGATACTATTTTCTAACATAACAAATAAGCCTAGCCAAAGACAAATAGTTAGCAGAAACAGAAGTGTAGATGAGGTTAATAGTGGCTCAAAGGGTAACTTCTGTATAGATATGGATAGCTCTCGCAACTGCGTAAGAAGAATTTTTGCAACTGCTAAAAAAGTTGTAAGAGGTGTTAATACCGAATTTGGTTCAAAAAGTTTGGTTATATGGCTAGAGGATGGAAATTCTCTATCTCAACAAAGTATTGATAACCTAGCAGACACCTTTTTAAAACAAGGTGCTGGAAATGACATATACGATTGGGAGACAAATATATATGGAAGCGAGTGGGGAGCAGATGCTCAAAATATCGATAGTAAGTTAATACCAAAGAGTGATATTATCGATATATTAGTTTACAATATGCACAATATAGGTTTGGCTGGTTACTTTTGGGGTAAAGATAACTTTAAGAGCTCTGTAATTAAAGCCTCTAACGAAAAGATTATGTTCTATATAAACAGTGGACTCTTAAAAAAAGACCCAAAAGAGACATATACAACACTAACTCACGAATTTCAGCATATGATTCACTTCTACCAAAGAAGCGTTATAAAAGGTATTGAAGATTCATCTTGGTATGATGAAATGATGTCTGAAGCTACTGAAGATTTAATATCTACCAAAATAGGCTACATGGGACCTAGACATGTAGATCCATATGATGGAACAGCAGGTAGAGCAGGAAACAGAGGTGGCAGATACCCCAATTTTAACAGATTTAACACAGTAGCACTAACTATGTGGCAAAATACCACTAGAGACTACTCAAAAGTTAGTGCTTTTGGAGCTTACCTGTTAAGAAATTATGATGGAGCAACACTTTTAAATAAGCTTATGTATAGCAATAATCAAGATGAGTATGCCTTACTCGATGCCACAGGAGAGAATAACTTTGAAGATTTAATATCAAATTGGGGAGCTGCTGTTATGCTCTCTAACAGAGTTGATGCTCCCAATAAATATAGATATAACTTTGGAGATTTTAAATACTCTTCATTTAAGGGGACTCAATATGAGTTAGGCTCTATTAATTTCTTTAACTACAACCCTCAACCTCAATACAAAAGTAGTGCAAAGCTTGGAAGAGATGCAAATTTATACTATAAAGTTGGAAATAAATTAAGTGGAAAAGTATCTCTAAGAATAACCATTCCAAAAGGTGCAGATATAACAATTATTTCAAAGTAGTAATAAATTTTAATTAATATTTCATTTTGAAACTCTTCTCTATATTATTTTGATATACTTATAATATCGAATCACTAAAGGTGCCCTATGAAAAAAACTATACTAATTTTTGTTACTCTTATGCAATTGCTATTTGCATATTCTACTAAACATCCACTAAAAATAAGAGAGTTCAAACCTCAATCTTCAAGTAATAATATTGAGATATGTGCACAATTTAACAGATATTTTGAATATCTAAACTCTTCAGAGTTAAAGAAGTATATTAAATTAATTCCTACCGAAGAGTTTAGTGTAAAAAGCTCTTATAAAAAGATTTGTATTGGCAACTTAAAGCCACAAACTACTTATAAACTAATATTTAATAAAAATATGCCTCTAAGTGGTGTTGGCTTAGATAGAGACTATAATACCACACTAAAAAGTGGCAACTACGCGCCTAGTTTGAGCTTTAAAGAGAGTGGCTATATTTTACCAGCTAAAGGTGATATAACAATTCCTCTAACAAGCAGAAACATTAAGAAGGTAAAAGTTGGTCTCTATAGGATTAATAGAAATAACTTAATAAATACAATCAATTCAACGGATTTAAAAAGTAGAGTATCTAGATGGGAATTAGACGATATAGATGAAAATATTGGGTATCATCTTTGGGATAAAAACTTAACAATAAACGGCAAGATAAATCAAAAAATTACCACTGCTATTCCAGTTGGTGATGTTTTAAAAAAGTATCAATCTGGCGTATATATTTTAGCAGTATATCCATATAAAAAAGATGGCTCAATTGAGCGTTATGAGGTTTCAACTCAGTGGTTTATGGTATCTGATGTTGGAGTATATACACTAAAAGGCTTAAAGAAGTTTCACATATATACAAAACATTTAAGTAGTGCAAAGCCCTATAATGGCGTTAAAATAGAGATTATCTCTAAAAATAATGAACTCTTAGCAACAACTACAAGCAAAGATGGATACGCCTCTATAGATAGTAAATTACTAAATGGAAAAAAAGGTATGAGAGCAAAAGCTCTATATGCTTATGGAGAAAATGGAGACTTTAGCATACTCAATCTATCAACTCCACCTATAGATTTAACAGATAGGGGAGATGGTGGAGCAGAGCCAATTAAAAATTATGATGCATATATATTTGCCAATAGAGGAATATTTAAACCAAATGAGACAATTACTGCACATATATTAGTTAAAGATGCAGAAGGCAAAGCTGTAAAAAATTTAAAAGCCTCTGCTAAGCTAATTAAACCCAGTGGCAAAAAGGGCGAAGTTAAATTAGTAACTACTGATGACTCTGGATATGCATCAGTTACTTTTAAATTGCCAAATAGAAGTGGCAGATACAGTATATATTTAAATAGTGCATCAAATGAACCTATAGGAAAACTAGGCTTTAAAGTAGAAGATTTTATTCCACCAAAAATAGAGGCAAAAATAGTTGAAAAACCCAACTTTTTATCGTTAGATAAAAATAGCACAATTAAACTGAAGGTAAAATTTTTAACAGGAGAGCCGCTACCTAATCCAAAGATTGACATTACTACTATTTTACATACAGATAGATACCCATTTAAAGAGTTTAAAGATTATCACTTTGGTAAAATTGACGAGAAAAAAGTTAATAAATTTTGGTGGAGAAAATCACTTACAGGAGATAGTAATGGCACTATTAAAATAGATATTCCAAAAGCTCCTAAGAGTAGATATTCAAAACCAATGTCGCTCTCAATAATTATAAATGTAAAAGACCCAGGAGGAAGAGCTATTACAAAAATTGAAGATATATTTATTAATAATAAAAAGGGCTATATAGGTATAAAGCCAAAGTTTGAATATGATGCTGTAGATATGGACTCTAAGGCTATATTTAATTTAATCTACATATCAAATTTAAAGCCAAAAGCTGCCAAATTACACTATAAATTAATTAAAGAAGAGGCTTACTGGAATTGGAAAAAAGTTGGTGATAGCTGGAGATACTATAGAGTATATCAAGATGAGAGAGTCCAGACAAAAGGCTCTATTGATATAAATAGCAGTGTAGGTAAATTAGAGTTAGATAAATTAGCTTGGGGGCACTATAGATTAGAAATAGAAGATGAGTTTGGAGATATAAGCAGTTACCGTTTTAGTAGTGGTTATGATGAGAGTAGTAGCAAAGTATCACCAGATAAACTACCTATATTAATAGATAAAAAAATTCACAAAAGCACAGAAGATATAAAAGTTAATATAACTCCAAAATTTAGTGGACCACTTATAGTAAGCGTTGCCTCAAATCAAATTTTTGAAACAAAAGAGATAGAAGCCAAGGCAGGAGAGAGTGTAGAGCTTAGTTTTAAAGTAAAAAAAGAGTGGGGAAGCTCTATATATATCTTGGCAACATCTTTTAGGGCTCAAAGTAAAAAACTCGGGAGCAGTCGAGCTATCGGATTGGCACACACCCTTATAATAGATAGTAAAAATATAATTAATCTTGAACTCAAAGTGCCTAAAAAAGTTAAATCAAAAAGTAAACTAGAAGTAAATATAGACTCTAAAGATGCAGAGGGCAATGTAAGTTTAATTGTTTTCGCAGTAGATAGAGGAGTTTTAAGCTTAACCAATTTTAAAACACCAAACCCAGCAGATAGATTCTATACTAAAAGAAGATTAGGTATCGAGATAAGAGATATATATAGCGAACTTATAAAAGCTTACGGAGAACACGCAGAGTTTGATGTTGGCTCAGGCGAAGGTGGAGATATAGCTCCAGTAGAAGCCATAAATAAGCCAACAGCAAATATGCGAAGAGTTGTTGCTCTCTCTAGCAGGGTTTTAAATTTAAAGAATGGAAAAGCCAACGCGATATTTGATATTCCAGATTTTCAAGGCTCTCTAAGAGTAATGGCTATTGCATGGAGCAATGATGGTGTTGGGGCAGTCGATAAAAAAGTTACCATTAAAGACCCAATATCAACTCAACTATATATGCCAAGATTTTTAAGCAAAGGAGATAGTGCCAATATTTTACTTCAAGCCAATTTTGACAAAGATGAGACTCCTAGTGGAGAGTATATATTTAATATAGAGTCAAATGATATAGTAGATATAGAGCCAAAAGAGTTAAAATTTAACCTAGATAACAATTCGTTATTTACAAAAAGAGTTAAAGTAAAAGCACTTAAAAATGGTGTTGCAACTATTAAAATAAGAGTTACAAAAAGTGGCAAAATATACGCAACAAGAGAGTTTAAACTAGCTACTAGAGAGCCCTATCCAAAAACATATGTTAGAGAGGTTGGTATTTTAAAGAGTGGCTCTATTTTAGATGCTAAGAGTGCTATAGATAGCAAAAGGTGGAGTGGCGTCTCAAATATTTCTATTAAAATTCAATCATATCCTATACTATCAATAGAGGCGATAAAAGATGAACTTATTGACTACTGCTGTAGATGTGCAGAACAGAGTGCTAGTAGAGGTTTTGGCTTCTTGGACGATAAGAGCAATTCAGATATTGTAGAGGAGTCAATAGCAAGACTTTATGAGTTACAAAAATATGATGGAAGCTTTGGACTTTGGGCATCTTCTCGCTCTAATTTATGGCTAACTAGTTACGATTTAGACTTTTTAACAGAAGCTAAAAAAAGAGGCTTTAAAGTCTCTAATGAAAGGTTAGAAAAGGGCTTAAAGTATCTTCAAAATAGTCTAAACAGATGGAGCAATGATGCAATTTTTGCCGATGCAAATGCTTACGCTCTATATGTTTTGGCAAAAAACAAAATACCTTTAATTTCGGAAATAAATTACCATACAAATAGTGGAAAATCAGCAATATCATCTGCTAGTGCGTGGGGTTTTCTAGCAGGTGCATTAGATATTTTAGGCGAAAAAAAGAGAGCTAAAGAGATTTTTAAATTAGCAATAAACAGTATAAACGAAACTAAATACTACTACTCTAACTATGGTGGCACCTTAAGAGACAAGGCAATATTAACTACTCTTCTTTCCAATGCAAATTTAAAAAATATGGCAAGAGAAATCTATATAAATTTAGCCCTTGATGCAAAAGATAAAAAGTATCTAAGCACACAAGAGATGAGTTGGCTAATTAGAGCAAATAGGCTCTTAGAGATAAAAGGCTCTAAATTAAATATTAATATAAATGGCAAAAGTTATAGTGGAGCAACATATAAAGATAGATTTAAGAGCCCCTCGCAGCTACCAAATATTAAAAATTTATCAAAAGAGAGCATCTGGTATAGTGTTAATTATGTTGCAACCCCTAATATTAAAAATTTAGATACAAATTCATCTATTGGCTTTAAAATTCAAAAAGAGTATTTTACCACAAAGGGTAAAAAAATTGACCTCTCAAATATTGCTCATGGCGATGAAGTTGTTGTCGTAATTAGTGGAGAGATTACAGATAGTTCAATTAAACAACCAATTATTCTAGACCTGCTACCTGCTGGATTAGAGATAGAAAACCCTAACATTACAGGATACAACACTGTTGAATCACTCAGCTGGATAGGAAAGCTTACAAAACTTGAAAATGAAGAGTTTAGAGATGACAGATATATAGCATCACCAAGTGAATATAGTGGCAGTTCATTTAAAGTTGCATATATTGCAAGGGCTGTAACAAAAGGCAAATTCAAACTATCCCCTGCTCTAGTAAGCGATATGTATAAACCTCACTTTAGAGCTTTATCTAAAAATGCTCTTTTTGTAGAGATTAAAGATGCAAAAGATATTAAAAAAGTTACCCCAAAAGTAAAAGAAGTAGATTTAACAACAATTGGCAAAACGCTAACTTCTGCTGATTTTGAAAATATTTTTAATAAAAAGATAGGCAATCTATCTAAATACTCAACTAAGGATTTAAATATTTTAAGAAATGCTATTTTTGCACAAGCTGGTTTAGATTACAACAAAAGCAATCCTATGCTTCATAAACTATTTACAAATTTTAACTGGTATAAGCCACAAACAGTTATTGGTGCAGTTGTTTACTCCAAATTAACTCCTACGCAAAAAGAGAATGTTCAGCTACTTTTAAATGAAGAGAAAGATAGATTAGGTGGTTTAACACTAAATGACTTCTACCTTGTAAACACAAAAGAGTTAAATGATAAACTCTTAAAAAAATATAGCAAACACGATTTAAAGATACTTCGAAACTCTCTTATTGCAAGATATGGATACGACTTTAAAGATAAGAAGCTACGCTCAATATTTAATAAGCTCTCTTGGTATAAACCAAATAAAGATATAAACACATCTGAAATTATTGATACAAAAATGAATAAAATTCAAAGAGGAAATTTAGATAAAATATTAAAAGCCGAAAAAGGGGATAAGTGAGGCTTTTAAAGCTATTAGCAAAACTCTTTAAATGGCTCTTCTTAATGGCTGTTAGTTTTGCTATATTTCTACTTTTTTTAGAGATTTTCTATCCTATTAATTTAAATAAAGCAAAAGATACCTCAAGAGTTATATACGATAGAGATGGTAAAATTTTATATACAACACTAAATAGCAACGACAAATGGCGATTTAGAGTCGATTTAAAAAAGATAGACCCCCTGTATAAAAAGATGCTCATTAACTATGAAGATAAGAGATTTTACAGACACTTTGGGGTAGATATTTTAGCACTAAGTAGAGCAACTTATCAACTTATCTCTAGTGGTCATATAAAGTCTGGTGGTTCAACAATTACAATGCAATTAGCAAGACTGCTAGAGCCCAAAAGCAGAACCTTTAGCTCTAAAATAGTAGAGATTTTTAGAAGCATTCAAATAGAGATGCACTACTCTAAAGATGAGATTTTAAGTGCCTATTTAACCCTAGCACCATATGGAGGTAATAGAGAAGGAGTAGTATCAGCATCTTTAAAATACTTTGGCAAAAGCCCAAACTCCTTAACCCCAAGCCAAGCCGCACTTCTTACAGCAATTCCAAAAAATCCAGAACTCAACTACCCTAGAGCCAATAGCAATAGAGCCAAAAAAGTAAGAGATATCGTCTTAAAAGAGGCTCTAAAATCTAAAATTATAGATAACAATAGTTATAATTTTGCAATAGGTAGTAAAGTAAATAAAAAGCTCTATAACTACCCAAGATTTGCCCCACATTTGAGTATGAAGCTACTAAAACTCAAACCTAAAGAGATTAAATCTACAATTTATCTACCTCTTCAAGATGCCTTAGAAAAGTGGGCAAAAACAGTAGGAGAGAGACTCCCCAAAGATGTATCTTTATCAACTATTGTTATAGATAATACAAATGGTGATGTAATTGCATATATTGGCTCTTACAATATTTTTAGCAAAAAAGTAGCAGGTTATATAGATATGCTACAAGCTATTCGCTCCCCAGGCTCAGTTCTTAAACCACTTATATACAATATGGCAATTCAAAAGCATATTATAGATACAAATACAATAATTTATGATAAAGAGAGCCAATTTGGAGAGTATCACCCACACAATTTTAATAGAAAATATAATGCCGAAGTTAGCGCAGCTTCGGCTCTAATTAACTCTTTAAATATTCCGGCTATCAAAGTTTTAGAAAGGATAGGTCCTCAAAAATTTATAGATGAATTAAAAGCAGTTGCACCTAGCACAATAGTTCCAAAAGGAAAAGCCACCCTTCCTGTTGCACTAGGAGGTATTGGAATAA
>JALSPE010000043.1 GCA_026986085.1 Campylobacteraceae bacterium
GGATGCTCATAAAAATGTTCAAGTAATTAAAGTTTTAAATGAGATAGGTGATATTGCAAGAGATTATACAATTACTTTTCTTTTTGAAGATGATGCTCCAAAGAGCGTTGAAGCTGTATATTTAAAACTATATGCCCTCTCTCTTGGTAAAGCTAAGCTTAGAAGTATTAATTTAAATGGAGCTTTTGGAGTTTTGAGTAATGTTGCTTGGGTTGGTAGAGTGCCATATGAGCTTGAGTATTTAAGAGAGAATGAGATTGAGATGAAGCTAAAAGGGACATTCCCTAATATTGATAGTGTAGATAAATTCCCAAGATACTTGCAACATATTATCCCTGCTGATAATACAAGGATCTTAGATGCAAGTAAGGTTAGAATGGGGGCTCAACTTGCAGCTGGAACTACTGTAATGCCAGGTGCTAGTTATATTAACTTTAATGCTGGAACTTTAGGACCTGTGATGGTAGAGGGTAGAATTAGCTCATCTGCGATTGTTGGAAGTGGAAGTGATGTTGGTGGAGGTGCAAGTATTCTTGGAGTGCTTAGTGGAACAGATGGTAACCCAATTAGCATTGGTGAGAATACTCTGCTTGGTGCAAACTCTGTAACTGGGCTTCCTGTTGGCGATGGGTGTATTGTAGATGCTGGTGTTACAATTTTGGCTGGAACTAAGATTCATATAAAACCAGAGCAGTTGGCTAAAATTAAAGAGGCAAATCCAGATGCTAAGTTAGAGGATAAAGAGTATTTTAAAGGTGCCCAACTTGCCAACCTAAATGGTATTCACTATCGCCAAGATTCAACAACAGGGGAGATAGTTGCAAGAAGAAGCACAAGAGAAGTTAAATTAAACGAAGAGTTACATTAATGGCACTTAAAAGTGAAGAGATAGAGAAGAAGGTTATTCTTTTTAAACTTCTTCTAAGAGAGGGGGATGAGAGTGTGCAAGAGGCTCTTGAAGCTCTTGCTGATACAAAGATGGCAACATTAGATGAGCTTAAAAAATTATATAAAGAGCTTCAAGATGATGGGTATATAACTAAAGATGGCACCTTAACGGTTACTGGTAATGTAGAGGCACAAAAGGCAAAAAAGGAGTTTACACTTGAGAGTTGATAAGTGGCTTAGCAGCGTAAATGTAGTAAAGCGAAGAACTGTTGCTCAAGATATGGTTAAGAGTGGTGTAGTATTTGTAAACGGTATAAAAGCAAAGCCATCTAAAGAGGTAAATGTGGGGGACAAGATAACAATAGAGTATTTAAAAGGTGCAAAGAGTTTTGAAGTTTTGCAAATACCAACAACTAAAACAATTCCTAAGAGTGCTAAAGAGGAGTATGTTAAGGAATTGTAAATTTTGAATTTGTAGGATTACTTTAATTTTTTTATTTTTTGGATGTGAGACTTTAGTCTCACCCAGAGATAGCAAAGCTTTTAAAGGTAGAATTATCTTTGAAGAGTATTTATTTTTGGTAAGGCTGAAGCCTTACATCCTGTAATTACTTGACTTGGAACATTTTAGTCTATAACAAGTGAGATGTTTCGAAAAAAGGCTTTGTCTATTAAGTTTTTGGTTTTGAGCTTTAAAAAAGGAGAGAGAGTGAGCAAAGAGATGTTTGAGAAGTTATTTAAAAATGAGTTGAGCGAAGATGAGGCAAGAGATTTTTTAATATCTTTGTATGAGAAGGGTGAGAGTAGCGAAGATATAGCAAATGCAGCAGATGTAATGAGGGAGTTTAGTGTTAAGTTGCCAGTTGGAGAGGAACTTAGAGATGAGTTAATCGATATTGTAGGAACAGGTGGTGATAAGAGTGGTAGTTTTAATATCTCTACAACTACATCTTTGCTTTTGGCTGCTGCTGGAGCAAAGGTGGCAAAGCATGGAAATAGAAGTATTACAAGTAGGTCTGGTTCTGCTGATGTTTTGGAAGAGCTTGGCGTAAACCTTAATTTAAGTGTTGAGCAGCAAATTAAGATGATTGAAGAGCTTGGTTTTGCATTTATATTTGCAATGAATCATCACCCTGCTATGAGACATATTATGCCAATTAGAAAATCTATAGAGCATAGAACTATATTTAATATATTGGGTCCTTTAACTAACCCAGCAGGGGCTAGAAAGTATCTTTTGGGAGTATTTAGCCCAAAATTTATAGATGTAATTGCTAATGCATTAGTTGAGCTAGATGCTAAGAGAGCTTTTGTTGTAAGTAGCCAAGATGGGATGGATGAGATATCAATTTCGAGTTTAACAGATTTTGCATTTGTAGAGAGTAAAAAAGTTACACGAGGAATTATTAACCCAACAGCATTTGGTTTTAAAATGGCATCTAAAGAGGAGATTTTGGGTGGAGATGCAAAAGAGAATGCTAAGATAACAAGAGGGGTTTTAAGTGGCGAAATTAAGGGTGCAAAGAGAGATGTTGTGATGCTTAATGGAGCATTTGGATTGTTTATAGAGGGTAAAGCTAGAGATATTCAAGAGGGTATAGATATTTTAGAGTATGTTATTAATAGCCAACAAGCAATCAAACATTTGGAGAAGATTATTGAAGTCTCAAATTCTATCTAAAAGTTTGAGTTTAAATGAGCTTGAGAGCTTTGCTAAAGAGTTGATAGAGGTATTGCCAAATAGTGCAGTTGTAGTGTTAAATGGCAACTTGGCAGCTGGAAAGACAACGCTTGTTGCTAAAATTGCTAATATTTTAGGGGTCAAGAGTGCTACTTCGCCAACATTCTCACTGCAGCAGATTTATGGAGACAGGGTTTTTCATTATGACTTTTATAGAGTAGATTTTGAAGAGATTGTAAACTTAGGTTTGTTAGAAGAGTTTGAAAAAGAGGGTTTGCACTTTGTAGAGTGGGCTAATAGTGATTTACAAGAGCTTTTAATAGAGGCTGGTTTTAGAGTATATAGTATAGATATTAATGTGGTAGATGAGAGTTTACGAGAGTATATATTAAAGGTTTTAAATGCATAAGTTAGAGGCACTTAATTTAACAAAATTAATTGGAAAAAAAGTTATTGTAGAAGATGTATCTTTATTTGTAGAGAGTAGCGAAGTTGTAGGGCTTTTAGGACCAAATGGGGCTGGTAAGACAACAACTTTTTATATGATATGTGGAATTGTTGAAGTAAGTGGGGGAAAGGTGTTAATTGATGGATTAGATGTAACAAATTTGCCACTTAGTAAAAGAGTAGAGTATGGAATTGGATATTTGCCACAAGAGTCTAGTATATTTGGTGATTTGAGTGTAGAGGATAATTTATATATTGCAGCAGAGGCTGGTTTATTAAAAAAAGATGAGCAAAAAGTAAGAGTGGAAGAGATGTTACAAGCTTTAAATATAGAGCCAATTCGTAAACGGCTTGGTGTAAAGTTAAGTGGTGGGGAGCGTCGCCGTTGTGAAATTGCAAGAGCTTTAATTAATAGACCAAAATTTTTACTATTGGATGAACCGTTTGCGGGGGTAGATCCAATAGCAGTTAGCGATATTCAAAAGGTAATAAAGCAGTTAGCCAATATGGATATTGGAATATTAATAACTGATCATAATGTAAGAGAGACTTTAAGCATTTGTAGTAGGGCTTATGTTTTAGAGAGTGGAAGATTAATTGCAAGTGGAAGTGCCCAAGAGATAGCCGAAGATGAGGTTGTTCGTAAACACTATTTGGGTGAAGATTTTAAATTTTAGGAAAATAGGATGCTTTTAAAACTAGAGAAGATTACAGATAAAATTATAGATTTTGTTGGGTTAATTACGGCTGTTTTGCTTGTTTTGATGATTTTGAATGTTGCTTATGATGTTTTTATGAGGTATCTATTTCATGATAGCTCTATTGCTATGCAGGAGTTAGAGTGGCATGAGTTTGCTGTGATAATGTTGTATGGAACTGGATATGCTTTGCGACATAATGCTCATGTGAGGGTTGATTTTTTATATGATAACTTTAGCCCTAAAAAGAAGGCTTGGATTAATATATTGGGGGTTATCTTTTTTCTTTTGCCACTTGCTGTTTTGGTAATCTATAGCTCTTATAGTTTTGTAATGGATGCTTATACATCTAATGAGATTAGTCAAGACCCTGGGGGATTGCCATATAGGTGGATTATCAAGGCTCAAATTCCATTTGCTTTTATATTTTTAATCTTTTGTGCAATTAATTTTATGTTGCATAATATTAATGTTTTAAGAGGGATTGAGGAGTTTCAATTAGAAGAGGGAGAGCAGATATGATTGGTATTGTAATGTTTGGTGCAGCACTTTTAATGTTGATAATTGGTTTTCCTGTTGCTTTTACTTTTGGGGCTGTTGCAATATATTTTGGACTAGCAGCTGCATATATAGAGATAGTTCCAGATGGTGGAACATATATGGAGTGGTGGGAAGAGTTTTTAAGTATGTTTTCTATGATGCCATTTAGAATTGAATCTATTATGGAGAATAAGATATTGATGGCTGTTCCCCTGTTTATATTTATGGGTATAGTTTTGCAAAAGAGTCAATTGGCAGAGAAATTATTGATGTCTATGGGAACACTCTTTGGTAAGGTTAGAGGAGGGTTGGCTATCTCTACAGTTTTAATTGGTGCCTTGCTTGCTGCTTCTACTGGTGTTGTTGGGGCTAGTGTTGTTGCTATGGGTGTAATTTCTTTACCTATTATGCTTAAAAATAGTTACTCTAAATCTCTTAGTTGTGGTGTTATTTGTGCATCTGGAACACTAGGGCAAATTATTCCTCCATCTATTGTTCTAATTATTTTGGCAGATGTTTTTGGGCTTCCTGTTGGTGATTTATTTAAGGCTGCTGTAATTCCTGGATTGATGCTTGTTGGTGTTTATATAGTTTATATTTTAATAGTATCTTTTTTTAAACAAGATATTGCACCAGCCCTAAAGACAGAGATTGGTGTAGCTTATAGTGCAAGTGTAAAAAAGGCACTATTTGCTATTATTCCACCTCTTTTATTAATTATTTTAGTTCTTGGTTCTATTTTTGCAGGGGTTGCTACACCTACAGAGTCTGCATCACTTGGGGCTTTGGGGGCTATTATTTTAACAGCAATGTATAAGAAGTTAAATTTGACTTTAATAAAAGAGGCATCTTTAGAGACAGTAAAGACAACATCTATGGTTTTTGCTATTTTAGTGGGAGCGACGGCATTTTCTATGGTGTTTACTTATAGTGGAGCAGATGAGATTGTAGAGAAGTTTATGACAACACTTCCTGGAGAGAAGTGGGGCTTCTTGATTTTATCTATGGCTATAATTATGTTTTTGGGATTTTTTATAGATTTTATTGAGATTTCATATATTGTTGTTCCTATTTTATTACCCATCTCTCAATCTATAGGTATTGATCCAGTTTGGTTTGCTATTTTAATTGCTTTAAATTTACAGACTTCATTTTTAACACCACCATTTGGTTTTAGTCTGTTTTATCTTAAAGGTGTAGCTCCACCTGAAGTTAAAACAACAGATATATATAAAGGGGTTATACCTTTTATTATTTTACAAGTTTTAGTTCTTGCATCTATTGTTTTATTTCCTGCGCTTTATGGATTTAAGGTATAATTTCGATAAATATACCTTAAAGGTTAGAGATGAGTAAAAAGCGAGATTTTTTAAGAAAAATAGTTGAAGATGATTTAAAGAGTGGTAAGTATAAAGAGGTGGTAACAAGATTTCCTCCAGAACCTAATGGTTACCCACATATTGGTCATGCTAAATCTATATCTATAAATTTTGGAATTGCTAAAGATTTTAGTGGCAGATGCAATTTAAGAATGGATGATACAAATCCGACAACAGAAGATACAGATTATGTAGAGGCTATAAAAGATGCTGTTGAGTGGCTTGGCTTTAAGTGGAGCGAGGATGTAAAATATACATCTGATTACTTTGAGCAGTTATACACTTGGGCAGTTGAGTTAATTAAGATGGGTAGAGCTTATGTAGATAGCTTAAATGAGGATGAGATAAAAGAGTATAGAGGCACAGTTACAACTCCTGGTAAAAGAAGCAAATATGCCAATAGAAGTGTAGAAGAGAATTTAAAACTGTTTGAGCAGATGAGAGATGGAGTTTTTAGGGATGGTGAACATATTTTAAGAGCTAAGATAGATATGAACTCTCCTAATATGAAGATGAGAGACCCACTGCTTTATCGTATTAGGCAGAATTCTCACCACTTTAGAACAGGCTCTAAGTGGTCTATATATCCAATGTATGATTTTGCACACCCATTATCGGACTATATAGAAGGGATCACTCACTCTTTTTGCACACTGGAGTTTGAGAATAATAGAGAGATATATGATTGGCTGATTGATACACTTAAATTAGAGCCACCAAGACCTTATCAGTATGAGTTTGCAAGATTAAATATTAGCTATACTGTAATGAGCAAAAGAAAGCTTTTAGAGTTGGTAGAGGGTGGTTATGTTAGTGGCTGGGATGACCCGAGGTTGCCTACAATTGCTGCTTATAAAAGAAGAGGATATACACCAGAATCTATTTTAAATTTTTGTGATAGTATTGGTGTATCCAAAGCTAATTCGCTTGTAGATGTTGCGCAGTTAGAGTATGCTATTAGAGATGATTTAAATAAAAAAGTGCCAAGAGTTATGGCAGTATTAAATCCTTTAAAAGTTGTTATAGAAAATTATGAAGGTTCAGAAGAGATAGAGGCATCTTATTATCCACACGATGTTCCAAAAGAGGGTAGTAGGGTGTTGCCATTTGCTAAAGAGATATATATTGATAGAGATGATTTTAGTGAAAATCCCAAGAAGGGGTATTTTAGATTAACTCCAAACCAGCCAGTAAGGTTGAAGTATGCCTATATAATTGAGTTTAAAGAGGCTATAAAAAATAGCAATGGTGAGATTATTGAGCTTAGGGTTAATTATTACAAAAACTCTAAGAGTGGAGAAGATAGCAGTGGCATTAAAGTTAAAAGTGCAATTCAATGGGTAGAGGCAAGTAGTGCAAAAAAGGCTGAAGTTAGGGTTTATGACAGGCTTTTTAAAGAGGAGTTACCAAGAGGCATTGAAGATTTAAATCCAGACTCTTTAAGGGTTATTAAAGATGCTTTGGTTGAGCCTTCTGTAGATAGTGATATATCAGATAGATTTCAATTTGAGAGAGAGGGTTACTTCTATAAAGACCCTATAGATTACAGTAGCAGTAATTTAGTATTTAATAAGATAGTTAGCTTAAAAGATTCGTGGGCTAAAAAGAGTAAACCTAACGAGAGCAAAAAAGAGGAGAGAAGAAGAGAGCCAAAAAAGGTTCAGATTGATGGAGAGGTTACTCCTATGAGTAAAGAGGAGGAGGCAAAGTTTAATAGATTTAAAGATGAGTTGAAATTAAATTTTGAAGTCTCTAATACTCTTGCTAGAGATGAAGTTTTAAGCAACTTTTTCTTAGAGGCGTTAGAGTATTACTCAAGAGCAGTTACTATTGCTAACTTGGTTACAAATGATGTTGCTAGAGAGTTGAAGCAAAAAGAGTCTAGCCATTTAAAATATAGCCCAAAAGATATAGCTACACTCGCAAGTATGATAGATAAAGAGAGGATATCTACAAAAATTGCAAAAGATGTTTTTGAGATTATGAGTTGTGAGGGTAGAGAGCCAGAGAGTATAGTTAAAGAGAAGGGCTTGGAGCAAATTAGCAACCCTGATGAGTTGTTGCCAATAATAGATGATATTTTGTCAAAAAATAGTGATAATGTTAAGAAATATAGAGATGGTAATCAAAAGTTATTTGGTTTTTTTGTGGGTCAGGTTTTAAAAGCAACGGGTGGAAAGGCTAATCCAAAGGTTGCTAATGAATTAATTAAAGATAGATTAGATAGTAAAGATTAAAATAGGAGATTTTTTTGAAAAAGAATATAGCTAGTGCAAGAATAGATATAGAGAGTTCAGCTCTTTTAAAAGAGTTAAATGATTCATTGCCTTTTGATAAAGAGCTTTATAGAGAGGATATTTTAGGCTCTTTGGCTCACTCTAAAATGTTGAGTGAACAAGGTATTATTAGCAAGGATGATTATGAGAAGATAAAGCAGGGGTTAAATGAACTTTTAGATGAGATTAGTAGTGGAAAAATAACTCTTGATGGCTCGGATGAAGATATACATATGGCTATTGAGAGGCTTTTAACTGCTAAGATTGGGGATGCTGCAAAGAGAGTTCATACTGCAAGAAGCAGAAATGATCAAGTTGCAACTGATTTTAGATTGTATGTTTTAAATAGTAATTTAGAGTTATCAAGATTGCTTTTGGAACTTATTGATAGTTTTATAAAAGTAGCAAAAGATAATGTAGATACTCTGCTACCTGGAATGACGCATCTGCAACATGCACAGCCTATTAACTTTGCTTATCATATGTTGGCATATGCAAGTATGTTTAAGCGAGATTATGAGAGGTTTATAAGCTCTTATGAGAGAAATAATATATCTCCTTTGGGGTGTGCTGCACTTGCAGGGACACCACACCCAATCGATAGAGAGCAAACAGCAAAAGAGCTAGGCTTTAAGGAGCCAAGTATCAACTGTCTTGATACAGTAAGTGATAGAGATTTTGCTTTAGAGATTTTGTTTAATATAGCCACTATGATGATGCATATTAGTCGTTTGAGTGAAGAGTTAATTTTGTGGAGCACAAGTGAGTTTAAATTTGTTACTTTAAGCGATAAACACGCAACGGGAAGCTCTATAATGCCACAAAAGAAGAATCCTGATATTCCAGAGTTACTTCGTGGAAAAACTGGTCGTGTTAATGGTAATTTAGTTGCACTTTTAACTGTAATGAAGGGTCTTCCTCTAGCTTATAATAAAGATACCCAAGAGGATAAAGAGGGAGTTTTTGATAGTGTAAAAACTGCCAAATTATCTTTGATGGTTTTAAAAGAGATGATAGATGAGATGAAGGTTAATAGAGAAAGTATGGAAAATGCTTGTAGAGTTGGACATTTAAGTGCAACAGATTTAGCCGATTATCTAGTAAGAGAGCAAGGTTTACCATTTAGAGATGCTTACCATCTAGTTGGAGATATTGTAAATAGATCAGAAGAGTTAGGAAAAGATATAAGCCAATTGAGTTTTGAAGAGTTAAAATCTATAGATAGTAGATTTAGTGAAGATGTTATCGATATATTAAATATTAGAAACTCTATGAATGCTAGAGAGTCTTATGGAGGAACTTCTGTAAAATCTACAATTGAGCAGATAGATATTTTGAGAGATTGGATTAAAAGTAGGGTATAGGTTGTGATTGTTCGTAGTGGAAAGGTTCAATTTCTATTTTGGTCTGCATTTTTCTCTATAATACTATATTTGTGGTTAGTTACAATAGGAGTTATAACTTTTATTTTACCTGATGAGAAACCCCTTATCCAACCACAAAATGTTATACTTTTAATGTTTGCTTTATATGGATTATTGATATTTATTACATTAGCAGGTGTCGTTGTATCTGTAATGATTGATAATAAGTTTTATCGTAATTTTTTTGGAATAGTGGTAATTTTACTATTTGCTTCTTTGCTTGTGGCAAAATCACTTTTTGATTAAACGATATTTCTTGGGGGAGGTTTAAAACACTTTTTTATATATAATTGTGATACTATTTCTTTGGATGTAAAGCTTTAGCCTTATTAAGCTTAACTTTCGCACCTATATCTTGACAAGAACTATTTATTTTTTTAAATCCCTATAATAGGCTATTTAAAATTTTAATATATAATCTCAAGAGTTATGATAACTTTTGTATCAAATATATAATAATAATTTAAGTGCAAAAGTTAAATTATTATGCTAGGTAATAAAATAAATTTCAAATAATACGGATACGCGAATTTATTCGCGTCTATTTTAGATAAAAAGTTAATTTAAGCTATTGCCTCGAATAAATTCGAGTATCCAAAAAAGATGAGTAATAAATTTTACTTTAAAAGTTCTAGTTTACTAGCAATATAAAATAATAATTATTTAGGTGTGGAAGTTAAAGCTTATTAAGCTTTTAATGAGCCTTTAGGCTCACATCAATTATAACTATTTTGCTAACTTTTTTTACTAGATTCCACTTCGCCTTTATCTACTCTTTTAGAGAATTCGGTCTCTTCTCCTTTTGCCAATAGTTTTGCTTGGTCTATCCATTTCTCTCTTACAATTCTACCCTTAAATGCTAGGTGTTCATCTATCCATGCAATTTCATTTTCGCTCCATTTAGCAATTTGCCAGAAGTGAAATACACCTAACTCTTTTAATTTTTTATCTATAACTACACCTATACCTTTTATTCTACATAGATTATCAGCTTTGCCATCGATTGGCTCTTTTAGCATTTGGGGCTTTTTTTGTTCTATATTGTTTGAGTCTATTGACTCTTGGCTATTTAAGTTACTCTCTTTTTCCTCTTGTGATGTTTCAGATAGTAGGGCTTGTGTTTTAGTGTTGGTAGTATCTTTACTACTACTTTCATCTATATTGTCAATATCATTAGCAGAGGTTTCGTTATTAGATTCCTCTTTTTTGCTATCTTCTGGAGTATCTGTATCAACTTTAGTTTGATTGTTTGTCTCTTGAGATAACTCTTCAGAATTTTCTTTATCGCTATTTTTGTTACTACTCTCTTTTGTTTTCTTATCCACTTGTATATTATTTTCGTTATTATCTTTTTTACTATTTGGCTCTTCGTTATTTAGGTTACTCTCTTGTTTCTCCTGTGATGTTTCAGATAGTAGGGCTTGTGTTTTAGCGTTGGTAGTATCTTTACTACTACCTTCATCTATATTGTCAATATCATTAGCAGAGGTTTTATTGTTTGAGTCTTCTTTTTTACTATCTTCTGGAGTATCTGTATCAACTTTAGTTTGATTGTTTGTCTCTTGAGATAACTCTTCAGAATTTTCTTTATCGCTATTTTTGTTACTACTCTCTTTATTATCTTTTGTAGAGTTTTGTTCATCTTCAGTTTTATTACTATTTTCACTACTTGCAGACTCTTTAGTTTCAGAGACCAAAGCTTGAACACTGGAGACTTTGTTACTTTGCTCTATTGCATCGCTAGAATCTGTTTCGTTTTTAGTAACTTTTGTATCGTCTTTTTTAGTTTCAGATACTAAAGTTTGAGCTTTATCCTCTAGTTTTATACTACTATCATTTGAGCTATTTTCTTCTGTAGCTTGTGTTAAGCTATCATTTTTGCTGTTTTCTATTATTTGTTGATTGTAATTCTCTTCGCAAATTACACCTTTTTCTATAATTTTACTCTTCTCTTCTCTTTTGCAAGATACCTTTCCTATAAGATAACCTAAGATTATTGCAACCATAGCAATAAGTGCTAAAACCAAAATAATTTGTAATGCTGTAGTCATGACTTCTCCTTTAGTATTTTTACCATAATAAGAATATCATATTTTTTTAAAAAAAACAAAGATTTTATCTTAAAATATGGTAAAAAGTATATTGTTTCTAATTACTAATTAAAAAAAGTGTATAATTTTGATAATTTGATTGAGATATAGGAGCAGTATGGAACTCTTTTTATTTGAAAATAGAGATATAAATATATGACAAACGATAATATATCTTACTACACTTTTATAGCTTTACAAAAAATATCTAAAGTTATGCCAAAATTTTTAAAGATAGTTTTGGCGAAGCTTTTAGCTTTTAGCTTTTATAAATTTCACAAAAAATATTATAACAGAGCAAAAACCAATTTGGATTTTATCTATGAAGATAGATTGAGTTTTAGAGAAAAAGAGAGAATTATAAAGGATATGTTTTATAATTTAGCTCAGAATTTTGGCTCTTTTATAGAAAATCAAGGTGTATCTAAAGAGAAATTGTTACAAAAAGTTACTTTTAAAAATGATAAAGTTTTTAAAGATGCTTTAAGTTCAGGTAAGGCAGTAGTATTTATTACAGCTCATCATAGTAATTGGGAGATTTTACCATTGGCAATTGCAGCAAAGTATCATCCTTTAGTGGGTGTTGGACGCCCATTAAAACAGAAGTGGCTAGATAAGATATTAAAGAGAAATAGAGAGCAGTTTGATATTGAGATGATAGATAAAAATGGTGCTATGCGTCATATGGTGAAAGTTGTAAAGAGTAAAAAGCCTTTAGGATTATTGGTTGATCAAAATTTAGAGGGTGTAGTTGTGGATTTTATGGGTAAAAGGGCTTCTCATACTACATCTGCTGCTTTGTTGGCTTATAAATATGATGCAGTTGTAATTCCATGTTTTATTAAAAGGGTTGGCTTTGAGAGATATGAGGCAAGATTTTATGAGCCAATTGAGGTAGAAAAAAGTGATAACATAGAGCAATATATTTTGCATCATACTCAAAAACAAGCTAAAATAACAGAAATGGTTATAGAAGAGTCTCCTAGTGAGTGGCTATGGATACATAGACGATGGAAGAGGGAGTATCCTGAAATTTACTAAAAAGGTATTTATGAAGATATTTATAAAATTGATTTTACTAATTATAGTTGCATTTTTAATATATCTTTTTTTCCCTAGAGATAGTGATAGATTAATATATATTCCTAAAAAGAGTGATAGGTATGCTATGGAGTCAATCTCTTATCAAGATACACCAATTAACTCTTTTGACTACTCTTTGCTTAAATTATTTGATTTTAAAGATGGCTGGATTAGAGTAGAGAGTAGAACAAATCTCTATAAAATTTTTAAAAAGATTTTAAAAGGTGGCAGAGAGAAGTGTAGAAAAATGGTTATGTATGGTGGAGAGTCTATTGAAGATTTTAGTAAAAAAATTGCCAAACAGGCTAATTTAGATAGTTCTAAAGTATTAAAAAAGTATAGAGATATAGCTTACTATAGCGAGGGAGATATTACAGCAAAAAGGTATAATATACCCTATGAGACTACAGAGAGTAGCACAATAGCTTATATGGTTTACAGAGGACACAATATATATAGAGATATTTTAAAGGGTAGTGGAGTTAAGTTTCCTAGTAAAGAGTTTAAGAGATATTTAATAATTGCTTCTATTATTGAAAAAGAGACACAAAATTATGATGAGATGCCTTTTATCTCTGCTGTTATACACAATAGGCTTAACAAAAATATGAGGTTACAATTTGATGCAACTCTAAATTATGGTAAAAATAGACATAGGGTTATTACCCCTTATATAATAAAGAGTGATAACAGCAGATATAATACCTATAAGTATAAAGGGTTGCCTCCTGAGCCTCTGTGTAGCCCATCAGTTGTTGCATTTAAGGCTGCTTTGTATCCTGCTGCTGTTGATTATTTATATTTTGTAAAGAGTGGAGAGAGACATAAATTTAGTAAAGATTATAAAAGTCATATTAAGAGGGTATCTATCTATAAGAGAGATGTTAGAAGTAGAATAGCTCAGAGAGTTAAAAGGGTTATTAATGGTGGTGTAAAGGTTGATTTTCCTGAGTTTAAGCCTAAATTTAACTTTAATCTACCAATAAAGTGATATAATTTCATTAAAAAAGAGAAGCTTATGTATATTCCAAGTCCAAGTAGATTTGATCCTGACGAGTTGGGACATTTTGGTATTTATGGTGGTAGATATGTTCCTGAGACTCTTATGCCAGTTTTAGAGAATTTAAAAAAAGATTATGAGAGTGCTAGGTTTGATAGAGATTTTTGGAGTGAGGTTGATTACTACTATAAAAATTATGTAGGGCGTCCTAGTCCTCTATATTTCGCTGAGAATTTATCGAAAGAGTTGAATGCAAAAATATATCTTAAAAGAGAAGATTTAAACCATACAGGTGCTCATAAAATTAACCATACAGTAGCACAGGCTATTTTAGCCAAAAGGCTTGGCAAGAGAAAAGTTATCGCAGAGACAGGTGCAGGACAACACGGCGTAGCTACAGCTACAGTTGCGGCACTATTTGGACTAGAGTGCGAAATATTTATGGGTGAGAAGGATGTTAAAAGGCAAGAGTTAAATGTATTTAGAATGAAGTTACTTGGTGCAAAAGTAAATGCGGTAAAGAGTGGTAGCAGGACATTAAAGGATGCTATGAATGATGCTATTAGGCACTGGGTAACGAATGCTAGAGATACATTTTATATTATAGGAACAGTTGCTGGTCCTCATCCATACCCTATGATGATAAGAGATATTCAAAGTATTATAGGCTGGGAGGCAAGAAGAGATATTTTAGAAGTAGAGCAGAAGTTACCCGATTTTGTAATAGCTTGTATTGGTGGTGGAAGTAACGCTATTGGTATATTTAATCACTTTTTAGAAGATAAAGAGACAAGCTGTATTGGTATAGAAGCTGGTGGATTTGGGTTAGATAGCAAACATGGTGCATCTTTGGCGAAGGGTAGCCCTGGGGTATTGCATGGGCAGATGAGTTACCTTTTGCAAGATGATGATGGTCAGATTTTGGAAGCCCACTCTATCAGTGCTGGTCTTGATTATCCAGGTATTGGACCAGAACATGCGTTTTTAAAAGATGAGGGTGTTGTTAGGTATGACAATATAACTGATAAAGAGGCACTTGATGCATTTGTGTGGCTTAGCCAAAAAGAGGGGATAATACCTGCATTTGAGAGTTCTCACGCAATTGCATACTTAAAAAAGATGGATAGAGATGAGATTAAAGGTAAATTAGTTATTGTAAATCTATCTGGTCGTGGAGATAAAGATATGATACAGGCTAAAGATTTATTAGCTAATATTATGTAGTTAAGTTTAAGTTTTTCAGAGAATATAAAGTAAAGATATTGCATAATATGGGATTAATTAGAATATTACAATAAAGGATAGTTATGAAGATAGAGTATATAGATGATAAGTTAAAAAATATAGATGCTGATTTAGAGTTGATAGTGGTTGTGGATAAAAATTTTGACCACAATATGGTTTCTAAATTTAAAGATATATTAAAAGATGCTGGGTTTGGTGGAGAGCAAGATGAGGTTATTTTGTTACCAGAGAGTAGAAAAATTTTTGTTGGGAGTTGCTCTTTAAAAAGCAAAGATATAAGGGCTGCTGTTGCAGTGGCTATTAGGTCTGTTATCTCTAAAAAATATAAATCTGTTAAGTTAGCAACTTACCTTAGCCATCAAAAGTGCACAGCAACTGCTAGAGCTTTAGCAGAAGCTATAGAGCTTGGTGCATATAGTTACAGTAGATACAAATCTGGAAAAGAGAAGATATCTCTTAAAAATATCTATATATCTTCTCAAGAGTATAATGGAAAAGATGTAGATATAGATGCTATTAAAAGAGCTATATCTAAAGGTATAAAGACGGCTCAAGCAGTAAATTTCACAAGAGATATTGTAAATACTCCTCCTGATGATTTTTATCCAAAGATTATGGCAAAGGTGGCAAAGAGTGTAGCAGAGTTTGATGGCTTAGAGTGTGAAATTTTAAAGAGAAAAGATATAGAAGCAG
>JALSPE010000044.1 GCA_026986085.1 Campylobacteraceae bacterium
GCACCACTCTCTAAGGTTGCTGGTTTTTTACCACCTTGGCTATCTCCTTTAAAGTTTGGTGGAGTCTCTACTATTTTTAATATAACAGTTTGTGGAATCTCTACACTAATTGCTTTTCCGTTATGAAAAAGAACTTCTGCTTCCATTCCATCTATCATAAAATCGAAAGTCTCTTTTCCTACTTGTTCTCTTGTTAAGCCAACTTGGTCAAATGTTGTTGTATCCATAAATTGTAAAAATTCACCATCATCATAAAGATATTGCATACTTTTTTGCTCTAGTTCTGGAACTTCAAACTTATCACCAGCGTGAACTGTCTTTTCTATAACTTTACCTGTTTGTAAATTTTTAATTTTCATTCTTACAAAAGCCGCACCTTTACCTGGTTTTACATGTAGAAACTCTACTACTTTATATGGGTTTTTATCTATTTCTAATCTAACACCCTTCTTAATATCGCCCATTCCAATTGTTGCCATTAAAATCTCCTAAAAATAATTAGTTAAATTTTACCATAATTGTTTTAAAATAAAGGTTTATAGGTAATTATTAACTATTTGAGATTGAGTATTTTAATTTAAAAAAATCAGTATCTTTAGTGTTAATTTTATTAAAGGTAGTGTGATACAGGTAGGCTTGAAAAAGTTTTTAGGAAATATAAGAGTGTTAATTTTACTAAAGGTGGTGTGCTACCACTCTTAGTATAGCTCTTTATACTATTTAGATTTCATTAATTCTGCCATACTCTTTTGTAATTCACCCATATGTGGCATCATTTTAGATTGTGATAACATCATAGATTCTGTTGCAATTTTTGGTAAAACTTTTACACTCTTTTTACCAACTGGTGTTGCGTAGAATTTAGCTAACTCTTTTAACTCTTGAGGGGTGTAGTATTTTGCATATACTTTAGCCATATCATTTTTTACCTTATCCCAACCCATATACTTCATCATAAACTCTTTCATGATTTTATTATATTTTTCCAATTTCTCTTTATTGTTTTTAATTTGAGGTGGAAGCATTGAGCTTTGTTTATCTAGTGTCTGCATTAGTGTTTCGTTATATGCATCTCCTGCATTCATAGAATCTAGTAGTTTTAGTGCCTCTTGCATACCAGCTTGTTGTTTAAGCTCTTGTTTTGCTTTATTGTCATTTGGCATATCTGCAAAAGCTATATTACCTGCTAGTAGAAGTATTGCTGTAAGTGTTGTTAATATTTTTTTGTTCATAATTACCCTTTTTAGTTTGAATTTATGATGTATTATACCAAATATATAAAAATTAAATATTTTTTATGTCATTTTGAAGAGAAATTTTATATTCAGCTAATAGTATTGAGTTATTAGCTGGTGTGGCAATAGGGGTTAATGCCCTATCTTGTAATAGATATATCTTTGGGATCATGATGAAGTTCTATTTCGTCATCTTTATCCATAGCTTTTGAGTTGTCAAGTAAAACAGGAATAAATATTAATGACACAAATACAGCAGCTACTGTTCCAGAAATAAGTGCAACACCCAGCCCCCCAAATATTGGGTCACTAGCAAGTAGTGCAGAACCTAAAATAATTGCAACTGCCGTTAGGGCAATTGGTTTTGCTCTTGTAGCACTTGATATTGCAATTGCTCTTCTTTTTTCCATACCGTGAGCTTCCATTAGAGATTTTGCAAAATCTATTAAAAGTAGTGAATTTCTGGAGCTAATACCCATAAGTGCAATAAATCCAATTAGTGAAGTTGCAGTCAAGAAAAAGACATCAACTGTAACTATATTTGCCACCCAGTGCCCTATAATGACACCGATAATAGATAAGAAACTACCAGCTAAAACAATACCACTTAACGCAAAAGATTTATAGTAGATAACAAGTAGTAGGAATATAAGAATTAATGCCCCTATAAATGCTCCACCTAAATCTCTAAAAGTATCTAGTGATACCTTCATCTCTCCATCCCATCTTAATAGATATTTTTTACCACTTTTTGGGTCTGTTAAGTGAAGGTCAAACATATATGTATTTATACCTGGCTCTTTTTCTACTTTGTAGCCTTTATCTTTAAAGTATTTAATCATTTTATCTCTTGCTTCTAGTAGAGGATAGACTTGAGACTCATTATCTGTCTCTGCTACTACATTTATTACTCTATTTAAATCTTTATGCATAATCATAGGGCGAGACTTTACCTCTTTTATATATACTACATCAGTTAATCCAACAAGCATTCCCTTTTGATTCATAAGATTCATAGATGCTAACTTATTTTTTAGTGCTTGTAGCGATTTGTTATTAAACTTTTTACTATCTTGAGATAGTGATAAAAATATATCTATTTGCCCAGCTTCATCTTTAGAATTTTTGTGAGCAATTGCCATACCTTCAAATGCCAAATATAATATTTTATTAACTTGTTCTACGCTTAATCCACTTCTTTGAATTTTATCTTTATTTGGAATTAATTCATATTTTTTAAATATATCATCACCCATAATATCGACATCTACAACTTTTTTAGTTTTATTTAAAACTTTTGCAACATCTAGTGATAATTCTCTTAATTTGTTTAAATCATCTCCTGTTACTTCTACAACAATTGAAGCAAGAGTTGGAGGACCTGATGGTTGTTCTATAAATTTAATAACAGTTCCCTTTACTAAACTTTCGCAATCTGTTTTAATTTTTGGACGAAGACGGCTAATCATATTGAAAGATTTTTCATCCCTTGTGTGTTTATCGGTTAAATTTATAGCTAATTCGGCTACATTTTCACTATTTTTCATACCAGCACCCTTAACTAAACCTGCATAATCCAAAGGAATTCCGTTACCAACAAATAGCTCCATATCTGTAACTTCTTTCTCTTTTTTTAGATAATTTATTACACAATCAGAAACTTGCTTTGTTTGCTCTTTTGAGCTACCCGTTGGGGTATCGATATATACAGAAAATGTATTTGCACTCTTACCTGGTAACATTCTAGCTTTTACTAAATTTGTTGGTATCATTAAAATAGATAGAACAAGAGCAACAAGCGTTAGAGTAATAACTAAAAACTTTTTTGCTTTTGATTCTAGTATAGAATAGACGAATTTTTCTAACCTACTCATTATTTTACCTCCTGTGAACTATCTTTATGCTTATGTTTGTGTTTTGGCTTTTTAAGTAGTTTTAAACCTAAATATGGGGTAAATATATATGCAACAAATAAAGATGCAATTAGCGCAACTGGCACATTATAAGGAATAGGTTTCATAAATGAACCCATCATACCACCAACAAAAGCCATAGGAACCATAGTTAGAATAATTGCTAGAGTTGCTATATTTGTTGGGGCTCCAATTTCATCTGTAGCTTCAACTAACAGAACTTCCATATCTTTTTTATCTACATCATGGGCATGTAGATGGCGATGGATATTCTCTATAACGATAATTGCAGCATCAACTAGGAGTCCTAGAGATAGCAAAAATGCAAATAGTGTAATACGGTTAATTGTCTGCCCTGTAATATAGGCTATAAATAGAGTTATAGCTAAAATTGCAGGAACACTAAAGGTAACTATTATAGATTCTCTAAAGCCTAATGCAAAAATAAGCATTACGGCAATAATTAAGATTGTAATAACAAGGTGTTGAACAAGTTCATTTACTGCTTCGTTTGCTCTCTCTCCATAATCTCTTGTTATAATATATCCAATCCCCTCTTTAGATAGCTCCTCTTTGTGTTCTTCTAGTAGCTTTTCTACACTTTTTGCCACAAATACGGCATTTGTTCCTGCAAGTTTTGAAATTGTTAGCGTAACTTGCTCTTTTTGTGGAATAAATTTTCCATCTTTGTATTTCTCTTTACCCTCTTTAGTTCTGCCTTCTCTCATATCTAAGTAGGCACTTTTAAAGTTTTGATAATCTATACCTCTTTCTACTTTTGCAACATCTCTTAAATATATTGGAGAACCCATATATTGAGCAACTATAATACTCTTTACATCATCTACACTCTCTATAGCATTTTTTATACCAAATATTAAAAGTTTTTTATCTTTTGTTCTACCTTTGATATCTGGAACATCAACAGCAACAGATTGTATAGCTTTCATAATTTGCCCAAGTGAGAGGTTGTAGGCAGTTAGTTTACCCATATCTACTTCTACATTAAATTGTGGTTTGTGAGAGCCTTTTAGGGTAGTTTTAGCGACATTTTCTATTGCATTTACTTTTTGTTGCAAAGCTCTTAATTTTTCATACATCTTTTCGTAATTGGCTTTAGTCCCTTTTTTAGGATAAAATGCAACAGTTACAATTGGAATATCTATATCTATATCAAATGGCTTAACCAAAGGTTGCATTGTTCCTTTTGGCAGATTATCCATATTTTGCATAACTTTATCATATAGTTTTAAATTAGAGTCTTCACGGCGTTCTCCAATTTTATACATTACATTTACAATACCAACATTATCCATAGACATACCATAGATATGGTCTATTCCTTTAATCTCTCTAAGTTTTCTCTCTAAGGGATTTACAATTACTTTTTCTACTTCTGCTGCTGTTGCACCAGGAAGAGGCACAATAACTGCACCCCCACTAATAGATATTTGTGGGTCTTCTTCTCTAGGCATTACTTGTAGAGCAATAAAGCCTAATAGAATAAGTGTTATACCTAAAATTGAAGTAAGTGGATTTTTAATAAATGCTTTTGCAAGTTTTCCTGCAATATCTTTTGGTTTATAGTTTATCATCTACTTCTCCCTTTTTAATTTGTAAGATGAACTTTAGCATACATACCTGGGAATACAACATTGTTTCCTTTATCAAATTTAATTTTAATTTTAAATTTATGTGTCATTGGGTTAGAGCTAGGAATTATAGATGCAATCTCACCCTCTCCTTTATAGCCAATAGATGGAATTTCAACTTTTACTTTTTTTCCAATTTTTACATTTTTTAAATCACTTTCACTAATTTCAGTCATAATTTTAAGATGAGATAAATCTGTTAATATAAGAGCTGGCATACCCGGTATTTGTATCTCTCCTTCTCTTGCTTTTTTCATTACTATAACACCATCGTTTGGAGCTTTAATCTTTAAGTATCTATATTGATTTAAAACCTCCTCTTTTTGTGCCTCTGCCTGTTCTACCTGCTTCTTTGCAATTCTTACCATATCTCTTAAATTTTTTGCTGCTAACTCTAAATTTTCTAGTTGAAATTTAGATACCATCCCTTTTTTATATAATCTTTTATGTCTAGCAAGATTTGTCAAGACATTATTTAATTGATTCTCATTCATTTGAAGTGCAAGTTTTGCTTGGGATATGCCTAAATCTACCTGTCTTCTCATAGCGTCTATCTCTTTGGAGTCAATTTCGTAGAGAAGATCACCCTTTTTTACAATGTCTCCTTCTGCTACTTTCATATTTTTAATAAAGCCCATAAATCTACTAGTTATCATTTTTTGATTATCTGATACAACAGAGCCACTAAGCTCTAAACCTGCTGCATTTAAAATTGCTCCAAATAGTATTGCTCCTACTATCGCTTTTTTCATCTCTATCTCCTTAACCGTTTATTAAATTTTGTAACTCTAAAACTTTAGCATTTTTTTGATTCTTAATTTGTAGAAGTTTCATCAGTTTTTCTATCTCTTGAGACTGCTTTATTAAGAGGTCTGTAATTGATACTATACCTTCTTTATATTTTGCTTTGTATGTTTGATATACCTTTTGTGCAAATTTATACTGTTTTTGGTAACTTTTAACTCTTGCAGATAGACTCTTAATTTGCGATTTAAGCTTCTTAGCCTTTAGCCACATACCCTCTTTTGCCAATTTAACCTGAGTTGAAACTTTAAGAAAGTTTACTTTTGCTCTCTCTAAATCTGCTTTGTCTGCTCCTCCATTATACAGGTTCATTTTTGCTTGAATACCTACTGTGTAAAAACCTTTTTTATTATATTTAAATAGCTCATCACTTGCTTTACCATACTCTGCAAATGCGCCAACAGTTGGTTTGAATTTTGCTTTTTTAACCTCTATATTATCTTTTGTTATTTGTAGTCCCAAGTTTGCTTTTGCTACATCTAGATTTCTTTGCGCAATTATATCTTTTGTAACTCTTGGAACTTTTGGAGTATGCTTTGGTGCAACTATTGAATCTACTTTTTGATTTAAAAGAAATGATAAAAAGTGATATGCAAGTTTTCTATTTAATCTTGCTTCATCAATCATTGCATCTACTTCTGCTAATTTAGCATCTACTTCTAAGTAGTCAGTCTCTACTGCGTAACCCTCTTTTTGCATCTGTTTAATAACTATTTCTAACTTTTTTATATTTCTTCTTATACTATTTAAATTATATATAAAGCTATTTACCAATGAAACATCATAATATGTCTTTTTTAACTCATATTTTTTTAATGATAGTAGTTTTTGAGTATCTAATTGGCTCATTTGATACATCTTTTGGGTAATTTTTTTATAATTTCTTAACACTCCTCCAGTATATAGAGGAACTTTGTAAGATATTTTTGTAAGAATATGGTTTCTTGCTTTTGGATAGTTTAAATCTTTTGGCTCAATTGCTAGAATTGAGCTACCACTAAGAGATAGACCTTGAGAGAATTTACCAAAATCTCCACCAGATTGCATAGCACCCTGACCTATAGCTCCCATAAAATCAGCAAATCCAAAATCTGCAAAAGATGCGCTTCTACTTTGCATCTTAAAACCAAATACATTTCCAGCATCATTAGAGCGAAGAGCAGTAATTTCTAAATCTAATGTTCCATAGTTTTTAGCTTTTACTTTGGCAATATCATAAAATTTCATTTGCTCTTCATATTTGGATACTTGCACTTCTAAGTTTGACTCTTCTAAAATATCTAAAGCTTGGTTTAATTTTAAGTGCTTTAATCCAGCATTTAAAGTTAGTGTAGCAGTTATTAATAGTAGTGGAATTAATCTCATAACTATTACCCCTTTATTATTTATTAAATTAAATAGAATATTATCATAATATAAGAGGAAAAAGGTTAAAAAAAGCTTACTATGAAAATAATTTATTAAAAAGTGTATTTTGTTACAGTTAAAATTATTTAAAATAGAGAAATATTATTATTGTCTATATTTTCAATTGTCATATCTGTTTGATTATCTAACTCTTGGGATAATTTACAAGCACACTCTTTGCAGATATATTCATATGAGTTGCAATTTAAAAAGAGCTCTTCACTCTGATTAAACTCTTTATAACAAAGGGAGCAAAATTTAGTAACATTGCTTAAAACTCTTTGTATATTCTCTTCTGAAATAAAGATATCTCTATTTATCTGAACCATTTTCAATCTCACTTATCATATTTTTTGCACTCTTTAGAGTTGGGTCTAACTCTAACGCTTTTTTATAAAGAGATAGAGCTTCATCAAATCTTTGTAGCTCATATAGTGTATTTGCATAGTTATAGTAGTATGGTGCATATTGTTCATCTAACTTTATAGCTATTTCGTGATGCTTGATAGCTTTTTCGTCTTCTTTTAGCTTTTGTAATGTATTTGCTAAGTGGTTGTGTGTCAAATCATCTGTTTCGTCATACTCTAGCACTTTTTCAAAATACTTTTTTGCCTCTTTATAGTTTTTCTCTTCAAGTTCTATAGTTCCTAGTATTCTTAATGCATCAGTATTATCTGCCTCTCTTATAATAAGTGCGTTTAGTGCTTTTTTAGCCTCTTCTTTATCGCCTTTTTCAATAGCTTCTTTCGCCATATCGTATAGCTCTTGCGACCTGCTTTTTACTTCTGGTTGGGGTGTCTCTTTTTTAAATATTTTATCTGGTCTTGATACCCCACCAATACTATTATTTGGTATCTTTGCTTCATAATCTATACCTCTTTTTGGGTGGTTACCACTAAGTATTTGTTTGAAAAATATAACAAAAATTGTAATAGCTAACAGTAGTAGTATAAATTGAAATTCGCTCATAATTCTCCTTTAGTCTAGTATAAACAAATTCTTATAAAGAAGAGCTAAAAAATTATGATATAATTGCATAAAAAATAAAGGAATAGTATGAGTTTAAAAGAGCAGATAAAAGCTGACATCAAAGATGCAATGAGAGCTAAGGATGTTACGAAAAGAGACACATTAAGAAATTTAAATGCGGCGATAAAACAGATAGAGGTGGATGAGAGAAGAGATTTAAGCGATGGAGATGTTGAGGCAATTTTAACTAAATATTTAAAACAAAGAGAGGATGCAAAAGCTCAATTTAAAGAAGCAGGTAGAGATGATTTGGTAGAGAAAGAGGATGCTGAGATTGCGATAGTAAAGCAGTATCTACCAGAACCATTAAGTGATGATGAGTTAAAAGCACTGCTTAAAGAGGTTATTGAAGAGGTGGGTGCAACAAGTATGAAAGATATGGGAAAAGTGATGGGTGCTATAAAATCTAAAGCAGGTTCTCGTGCAGATGGTAGTAAAGTAAATAAATTTTTTAAAGAAATTTTAAGTTAAGATAACTATTATTAAAATATCTAAAATATAAAATTATAAAAGGAGAGTAAATGAAAAAAATTACAAGTATTGCAGCAGCACTAGCGTTAGTTGGTGGTTTTGCATATGCAAAAGAGGTAAAAATTGGTGTTGTATTGCCATTAACAGGTGGTGTATCAGCATTTGGAGAGACTAGTAAAAGAGGTTTAGATGTTGCAAATGAGCAAAATAGTAAGTTAAGTAATGGTGATACAGTAAAGCTTATATATGTAGATGACAGAAGTGATAAAGTTGAAGCTGCAACAGCAGTTAAAAGACTTCTTGATAAAGATAAAGTAAGTGTTATTTTAGGTGAGGTTGCATCTTCTAATTCTATGGCTATGGCTCCAGTTGCTGAGAAAGCTAAAACACCTATGATTACTCATGCTTCTACAAATCCAAGAGTTACAAAGGGCAAAAAGTATGTAACTAGAGCTTGTTTTATAGACCCATTCCAAGGTGCAGTTATGGCTAAATATGCTTTAGATAGTGGATTAAAAAATGCAGTAGTTGTAACTGATGCAAAACAAGATTACTCTGTAGGGTTATCAAAAGCATTTAAAAAGGCATATACAGCTGGTGGTGGTAAAGTTGTTAAGACTATTTTAATTAATTCTGGTGATAAAGATTTTAATGCACAAGTTGCTGCAATAAAAGCTGCAAACCCAGATATTATTGCATTTACAGGTTATTATAATGAAGCAGCACTTTTAGCTAAACAAGCTAGAGATATGGGCGTTAAAACTCCATTTATTGGTGCAGATGGTGTAGGTTTTCCAGAGCTTGTTAAGATTGGTGGAAAAGCAACTGAAGGATTTATGTACACAGACCACTTTAATGAAGCAGCAGCTTCTTCACCAGAAGCGAAAGCTTATGTAGATGCTTATCATAAAAAATATAATAAAACAGCTGACTCAATGGGTGCATTAGCAGCAGATGCTTATGGTATGATACTTCAAGCTATGAATAAGTGTATTGAAGATAAAAAAGGCAGTGATAATAAAGAGTGTATTAATAAAAATTTAAGAGCTACCAAAGGGTATAAAGGTATTACAGGTGTAATTACAATTAATGAAAATGGTGATGCTGTTAAATCTGCAGTTATTAATGCAGTAAAAAATGGTAAATTTGAGTATAAAACTACTGTAAATCCATAGTGATTTAGACCCCTTTTGGGGTTTGAGTATTAATTTTAATTATCCTTAGGGGTTATTAAAAGTAAAACTTATAAGCTCAATTTTACAATAGGATTATTTATGGATTTTCAAACATTCTTGCAACAGTTGGTTAATGGTGCTAGTTTAGGTAGTATGTATGCACTTATCGCAATTGGTTATACAATGGTTTATGGAGTGCTAAGACTTATTAACTTTGCACATGGCGATTTGATGATGGTTGGAGCATTTATGACTCTAATTATAAGTGAGTTGGGTCTGCCTTTTGAAGCTTCTGTTTTAATTGCTATTATCATTACAGCATTAGTTGGTATATTAACAGATAAGATTGCTTACAAGCCTCTTCGTGATGCACCAAAAATTTCTCTATTAATTACAGCTATTGGAATAAGTTTCTTTTTAGAAAATCTATTTACAGTTGTTTTTGGTGGGATACCAAGAGCATTTAAAGCACCTGAGTATTTAACTAAAATATTTCATTTAGGAGAGGTATATTTGCCAATTTCGGTTATTATTATTCCAACAGTTACTCTACTTGTTTTGGCTATTGTGCTTTGGATTCTTTATAAAACAAAGTATGGAATGGCAATTAGAGCTTTGGCTTTTGACATAAATACAGTTAGATTAATGGGGATAAATGCCGATAGAATAATTATGATTGTATTTATTATAGGCTCTTCACTAGCAGCTATTGGTGGTATATTTTATGCTATTAGTTACCCCTCTATAGACCCTCTTATGGGGATTATAGTTGGATTAAAAGCATTTGCAGCTGCAGTTCTAGGAGGTATTGGAAGTGTAGGAGGAGCAGTAATAGGAGGCTTTATTTTAGGCTTTACAGAGATATTTGTAGTTGCTTCATTTCCTGAACTTGGTGGGTATAAAGATGCATTTGCATTCTTCTTCTTGATTTTGGTTCTGTTATTTAAACCTACTGGAATTATGGGGCAAGATTTAGAGAGAGGAAGATTTTAATATGTTTGATTTTAAAAGATTTATTAGAAATATAGTATTAATTTTAGCTACACTAGCTTTTATATATTACGCTCAAAAGAGTATGGATTCTTACAATTTGAGTATTTTAATGAATATTGGTATTTTTGCTATATTGGCTCTTAGTTATAATTTAATTAATGGTGTTGCTGGTCAATTTTCGCTTGAGCCAAATGGCTTTGTTGCAATTGGTGCATACTTTACAGCCATTTTAATTATACCGCCTGAGACTAAGCTAGATATGTTTGCTTTGGTTGATCCAGCTCCAATTGTGGCATCTGCTCATATGAGCTTTTTACCAGCAGTTTTAATTGGTGGGTTTGCTGCAATGCTTGTTGCAATGCTTTTGGCTCTACCTGTGTTTAGGGTCCGAGGAGACTATTTGGCAATTGTTACTCTTGGGTTTGGTTTTATTATTAGAATTTTTGCTATTAATAACCCAGAATATACCAATGGGGCAATGGGCTTAAATGATATTCCAGAGTATGCTAACTTTATCTGGATTGGAACAATAGCGCTAATAACATTTATTGTTATGATCCATATTATATACTCAAAGTATGGAAGGTCAATGAAAGCAGTTAGAGATGATGAAGATGCTGCAACTGCTATGGGTATTAACACTTTTAAAATAAAGACATTAGCATTTATGACAAGTGCATTTTTTGAAGGAGTTGGTGGTGGATTGTTAGCCTCTATGCTAACAACTATTACTCCAGATCAATTCTCATTCCTTTTAACATTCCAGTTACTGATATTTATAGTATTAGGTGGATTAGGAAGTATGAGTGGAGCACTGTTTGCCTCTATACTTCTTGGTTGGGGTTTAGAGAAGTTAAGAATTTTAGATGAAAATATAACTCTTTTTGGACACGACTTTGGTGCACATCCTGGGCTTAGGATGGTTGTTTTTTCTATAATATTGTTACTAATGATGTTGTATGCAAGGAGAGGAGTATTTGGAGATCGTGAATTAACAGATATAATACGAGATTATAAAAGAAAAAAATTAGAGAGTAAAAAATGAACACTATATTAGATGTAAAAAATGTAACAATGAAGTTTGGTGGTGTTACGGCAATAGATAATTTAAGCTTTAGTGTTGAAAAAGGGGAAGTATATGGTTTAATTGGTCCAAATGGTGCAGGTAAAACAACAATATTTAATATAATTACTGGAGTTTTGTATCCAACCGAGGGTAAGGTGCTTTTTGAAGGTAAAGATATAACAGGCACAAAGCCAAACAGAGTTGTATCTAAAGGAGTTGCAAGAACTTTTCAAAATATTAGACTCTTTAAGAGTATGTCGGTTTTAGATAATATACTTATTGGTTTTGACTCTTACGCAAATTATAGTTATTTAGAGGCAATATTTAGACTACCTAGATACTTTAAAAGAGAGAAAGAGATAAGAGATAAAGCGTATAAATTGATGGAAGTATTTGGTATAGATATTTTTGCAGATAATAGAGCTACCGATTTAAGTTATGGAAACCAAAGAAAGGTAGAGATTGCAAGAGCAGTTGCTACAAACCCTAGATTACTTTTACTTGATGAACCAGCAGCGGGAATGAACCCAAATGAGACTGCACAACTCTCTAATATTATACATAAATTAAAGAGTGAATTTGATTTAACTATTTTGCTTATTGAGCACGATATGAAGTTTGTAAATGCGATGTGTAATAAATTAACAGTGTTAGATTACGGTGAGAAGATATTCGAGGGAAAACCAGCAGATGCTATTGTAGATGAAAAAGTTATCTCAGCATACTTAGGAGATTTTAAACATGCTTAAAGTTGAAGATTTAGAGGTAAAATATGGAGTAATTTCTGCTCTTAGGGGTATTAATTTAAATGTAAAGGCTGGTAGCATAGTTACCTTAATTGGTGCAAATGGAGCTGGTAAAACATCTACTTTAAATGCAATTGTAAATAGTGTTAAAAAGAGTGGAAAAGTTATTTTTAATGGTAATAATATTAGTAAATTAAAGACAGATAAAATTGTTAAGAGTGGCTTATGTCTAGTTCCAGAGGGTCGTAAAATATTTATAAATTTAACAGTTCATGAAAATTTAAAGATGGGTGCTTTTAACAATAGTGAAAATTTTGATGAGTTAAGTCATAAGGTATATGAAAGATTTCCAAGATTAAAACAAAAAATAAACCAAATGGGTGGAACCCTAAGTGGTGGAGAGCAACAGATGTTAGCAATAGGCAGAGCCTTAATGGGAGAGCCAAGAATGTTAATGTTAGATGAACCAAGCTTAGGATTAGCACCAAAAATTATAGGTGAAGTGTTTGAAATTATAACAGAACTAAAAGAGGATATACCAATTTTATTAGTAGAGCAAAATGCTTTTGCCGCCTTACAAATAGCAGATTATGGATATGTTTTAGAAAATGGAGAGATAAGCTTAGAAGATGAAGCTAAAAATCTATTAGGAAATGATGCAGTTAGAGCTAAATATTTAGGTGGGTAGGCTTAAGTACATTTATGAGTTGTTTTACTTAACTTTTCCACTTAATTATAACTTATATTTTAAATAGAGCTGTGCCATTGCAATACCTACTGAAAAAAATTCAATATGCAATTTAAAGAGATATTAAACAGATAAAAGTTAAGCTATTTCATATATGATACCAAGTCAATAAAAAATTACTCTAGAACCTCTAATTTATCCGAGTTTTAAGAATTGAATTAGCTAGGGATACTTCTTTAAAGATATAGAATAAAATCTAGTATATTTTAAAAAATATTATTAATTTATGAGTTTCTACAGAAGTCTAATATAACAAAATCATATAGTATCTATTTTTTATACAAATTATATATATCATATTTACTTTATATTGCCTAAAAATTAATCAGTTATTAAAAACTATTTATATTATAATTACTTTTGTAAAGCTATATACTATTTTAAGTATAAAGCTAAAATCAAATTAAAGGAATGTAGAATGAAAAAACTACTTTTACTACTTGCGCTAGTATTACCTGCATTAGTATTTGCAGGAGAAGCGCCAAAACTCGATACAGGTGATACGGCTTGGATGATGGTATCAACAGCATTTGTATTACTTATGACACCAGCTGGTCTTGCACTTTTTTACTCTGGGATGACTAGAAGTAAAAACTCATTAAATACTTACACAATGGTTGTAGGTGCATTTGTTGTTGCAATGATTGTTTGGGTTATTGCTGGTTACTCAATTGCATTTGGTAAAAATCCTGATGCATCTTTACAGAATTTTATTGGTGGATTTGATAAGATACTTTTAAGCGGTATTAAATATACAGATCTTAGTGGAACTTATCCTGAGTATGTATTTATTGCATTCCAAGGGACATTTGCAGCAATTACTGTTGCAATAGCATCTGGTTCTGTAATAGAGAGAATTAAATTCTCTACTTGGATTGTTATAGTAATCCTATGGGGATTAGTAGTATATGCTCCAATTGCTCATATGGTATGGGGTGGAGATGGTGCATATCTGTTTGATGAAGGTGCACTTGACTTTGCAGGTGGAACTGTTGTTCATATGAATGGTGGTCTTGCTGGTTTAGTATTGGCAATTTTAGTTGGTAAAAGAGCTAACTTTCCAAAGATATCTGTTAAACCTATGAGCGTAATGCTAACTGCACTTGGTGCTGCATTACTTTGGTTTGGTTGGTATGGATTTAACGCAGGGTCTGCATTTGGTGCAAATGCAATTGCTGGTTTGGCACTTTTAACAACAACTATTGCAACAGCTGCAGCTGGTATTGCTTGGATGTTGATTGAGTGGATTGTGTATAAAAAGCCAACTCTTTTAGGTCTTGCTTCTGGTATTGTTGCTGGTTTGGTTGCTATTACTCCTGCTGCTGGTTTTGTAGGCGTTGGTGGGGCTATTATTATAGGTGTTGTAGGTTCACTTATAGGATTCTTTGGAGTTGTAGTTCTTAAAAAGATGTTTGGATATGATGATAGTTTAGATGCATTTGGTATCCACTTCTTAGCTGGTCTTTGGGGTGCATTAGCAGTTCCATTCTTTGCTTTAAAAGATAAAGATACACTATGGGATGGACCATTGAAAGCTTCAATTGAGGCTGCTAAATCACCTGATGTAATGGGTCAATTTATAGTTCAATTAAAATCGGTTGCACTTGTTGGTTTGTGGACACTGATTGGAACAGTTGTTGTTTACTTTATAGCAGCAGCAGTAACTGGTGGTGGAAGAGTTTCTAAAGAGACTGAAGAGATTGGTCTTGATGAATCAATTCATGGTGAAAAGAGCTTTAATATATAGTGAAAATTAGCTATAATTATATAATAAGCGAAGTGTCTCTTCGCTAACTTAAAGGAGAATAAAATGAAAAAAATTGAAGCAATTATTAAGCCATTTAAACTTGATGAAGTTAAAGAGGCTTTAGTTGAAGCTGGAATTGAGGGTATGACTGTATCTGAAGTAAAAGGTTATGGTCGTCAGCAAGGACACTCAGAGCTTTATCGTGGTAATGAGTATGTTATTGACTTTATTCCAAAAGTAAAAATAGAGATTGTAGTAAGTAATGACGAGTATGCAAAAACAGCTGTAGAGACTATTAAAAATGCAGCTGCTACAGGAAAAATAGGTGATGGTAAAATTTTCGTAAGTGATATTAATCATGTTGTTCGTATAAGAACTGGAGAAGAAGATACAGACGCACTATAAACTGTTATAATCTTTAAAGCATAAGGCTTTAAAGATT
>JALSPE010000045.1 GCA_026986085.1 Campylobacteraceae bacterium
AGATGCAAAATGCACTTAAAACATTAGAAAAAGAGCAACTAAAAAACTCAATTGAAAAAGGTCTTGATGATATTAATAAAGGTAAAACTCATAATATTGACGAGCTTTGGAATGAGATAGATGATTTAACCTGAGTTCGACGGAGTATCATAGCCACAGAAGCAAAAGAATACATGAGATTTTTTAAATTAAATTCGTAGGACTACCCGTAGGTAATTCAAGAATTTTATTTAAGAAAGATTGTGTATTCTTTGGCTTCCCTTCGGGCTTTACAAGGTTTCCCTTATGCGTCATTAAATTTTTTTGAATTAACTAGTTAGTCCTACAAAAATTTAATTTAGCCTAAGAAAAACCTTATAAAGCTGTGGTTATGATATTCCATCAAACTCAGGTTATAAATATACAGATAACTTTCTAAAAGAGGTAAAAAAGTTATCTAAAAGATATAAACTTATTAAAAATGATTTAAAAGTTGCAATTAAAGAGATTGAAAATGGCAACTTTGGAGTTGATTTAGGATTTAACCTTTATAAAAAAAGAGTTGCAAATTCCTCTGTTCCAACAGGTAAAAGTGGTGGTTTTAGAATAATTATATATAAAAAAATTGAAACTAATATCTATCTAGTATCAATATATTCAAAGAGTGATAAAGAGACTATAAGTGACAAAGAGTTAAAAGAACTCATATCACAAATAGTCCAAAAGTAGTAAATTTATTTAATCTCTTTATCGCCTCTAATTTTATCAACATCTAAACCAAATTGTTTGAAGTTACTTCTAACACTATGTTTCTCATCTAGCACTTTAGAGTTATAGTATCCCATTTTTTCAGCAGGGAATAGACCTTTTTTCAAATCGAAATCTGCTCTTGGTTGTGCATCTACAAATAGCATAACATCTGCTGCTTCTTGGTCGCTTAAACTTCCACCTTGACCAAGTGGCATATTAGATTGCACCCACGCCGCACCTTTGTTAAGCTTACTCATACCAGCACCTGTATTATAGCTTAACCATTTTCCTTTAGCATCTTTACCCCAAAGTGGTGGGAATGTTGCCATACCTTGACCGTGGTCGCCATGGCAACTTGCACATTTTGCTGCGAAGATTTTTTTACCATTCTCGTAATTAGCATGAGTTGCTTTCTTTTGAATTCCTGCAAATTTTTTAGCATTTTTTGCCCATCTTGCAGAGTTTTTTGGACTACAAGGTCTTTTTGTATCCATCTTCATTGGCATACCCTCAGATAACCAAGTAATATATGTTGCCATTGCTACTGAAGCCTCTGTATCAATAATTGGTCTTTTACCATTCATACTTCTCATAAAGCAATTATTAATTCTATCTTGCAGTGTTTGCACAGTTTTTTCTCTTTTAGAAAATGCTGGGAATGCAGTTGCAGTTCCTATAAATGTTCCTATTCCATCACCAGTTCCTGGTTTGCCATCGCTTCCTTTTAAGTGGCAGCTTTTACATTGAAGTTTATCGCCAACCATATCTTTTGTAAGTGGATGAGTGTCTGTTTTATTCATAATATCCTCACCCAATTTTACCATTCTTCCAACTTCACCTTCGGGGTAACTCTTTGGAGCTGAACCTGCCATTAGCACTACACTACTTGCAATACCAAGCATTATAACTTTAGAAATTTTCATTTTTAATCCTTTTTTTAGTAATATAAGTGCATTTTACCAGCTCAATGTAACTGTAATGTAACAATACATTTACATTATGTAATAGGAGTTACCGAAGTGGTATTTTTAATTAACTTTGGGGTATTTGCAAATACTCTTAGTTCATCTTTTTGGACTCTCTAATTTATTAGAGGTAATAGCCAAAATTAACTTTTTATCTCAAAAATACGCGAATGAATTCGCGTATCCGTATTATTTGAAATTTGTTTTTATTTAAAATTAGGCGTGAAAGTTAAGTATTTTAGCAAAATCTATTTCAAATTGTGGCTAAAACTTTTTTGTATATCTTTAGCATTTCATTATGTTTTTTTAAGCCGTTTAATTTTAGAGTAGGGCTGTTTAGATTATAGAATTTAATTTTACCTTTTAGAATTTTTTCTGCTATATCTATTATATCGCTAGAGAATATATTTTTTAGTGTAGATATTATCTCTGTGCTATCTATATTTGAGAGTTTAATCTCTAAAATTGTATCTATTACTCTGTATATACCTAGAGTTTTATCATCTAAAGTTGCGTAGTAAAGAGTCCAATTTATATAATATTTTGCTTTTTCTAAGTTACCAATTGCTAAATATAGCATAGCTTTTAGCTCCCCAATTTGCAGGGTATCCCATTTGCTATTTTCGTCTGCTAATATGCCTATAAGTTCAGAAACTTTTGTAGAGTCTAGGTATTGCTCTTGCTCTAGGCTTTGAATTAACTCTTCTATTTGCTCGTTTGATAGAGTGTCTAAGTTTAATATGGGCATTTGCAAATAGACACCTTCGGCGCTATTGTTCCATATTAAATCATCTATTGGATATATCTCTGAGAGAGAGGGTATTAACACTCTGCAACAGTAGATGCCAAGCTCTTTATACTCTGCAATATAGATATCTAAATCTTGAAAGTGGGCAATATCTATTAAATAGTTTAATTGATTTTCTATAGAGGAGTGGTTGCTCCAGTTGCTAAATTTATAATCTGCTTTGTTGCTAAAAAATTTATAAGATACTACACCTGTAGAGTTTATAAAATGCTCTACCAAGTTATTACTATCTGCTATCTCTTCTTTATTTAGAGATGGTGGCAAAAGGTCGCTTATATTGTTTAATTCTCTGCCTTGCAGTAGTTCGGTAACGCTTCTTTCTAGTGCTACTTCAAATTCGGGATGTGAGCCAAAAGAGAGCAAAACTACACCAGATGTTGGCTCTATAAGTGCTACTGATACTACTGGGTAGAGCCCTCCTAAAGATGCATCGCAAACTCTTACTCTAAAGCCATTTTTCTCTATTTCATCTATAGATTCTTTAATTTTTGGATAGTTGTTTAAGATATCTTCTGGCACAATTGGTGGCGTAATCTCTTGAGATATAATTTTATTTTTTACATACCTTTCATAAATTTCGCAAAGTGCTTGTATCTGAGCCTCTTCTTTGCTGTTTCCAGCTGCCATACCATTACTAACATATAGATTATTTAATATATTTACAGGAAAATATGTAATTTTTTTATCTGATACTCTTGTAAATGGCAAGGCGCATATTCCTTTTGTTGTGTAGCCACTGTTTATATCATAAAGGTTATCTAAAGAGAGTTCATTATTGGAGTTATATATACTCCAGAGTTTGCTATTTAGTAAGCTCTCATAGGTGTTACTATCATCAATACTAAACCATTTTTCGTTTGGGTGGTTTATAAATTTACTATTTACTATATCTTCGCCAAAATAGTAGTCATTAAAAAAGTAGTTGCAAGAGAGCCTTTCAAATAGCTCTCCTAAAGCTGAGACCCTAGATGCAAGTAGTGTAGAGCCTTTTCCATTTGTGAATACAAGAGGGCAGTTTTTCTCTTGTATATGAGTTGAGAAGACCCCTTTGACAGGGTTAAGAGATGACTTCTCTTCTATTTGTAAATTTAGCTTCTCTATTGCATTTAGCATATTTTTATAACTATCTTCAAGTGGTAAAATTTTACCTTTTATGTGTGTTTTAGTTGCTATCTTTTTTATCTCTTCTCTCTTTTTTAGATGAGGTAGAAAATTTAATAAGCTCATCTGTAGTTTTAATATATTTAGGTAGTTTTTTAAGTGATTTTTGCATAATTTTCCAAGAGCAGAGGGCATCTGAGTATGCTCTGTGGTGTGAGCCAATATCTATATTTAGCGTTTCGCAAAGTCCTTCTAAACCATACTTTTGGCTATCTATTGTTCGTTTGGCTAACTCTATTGTGCATAGTTTCATATTTCCGATACAGCCTAAACCAAAGCGTTTGAATGAGGCGCTTAAAAATGTATAATCAAACTCTACATTATGTGCTACAAATATAGCATCGCCCATAAACTCTTTTAACTTTGTTAGTGCCTCTTTTCTACTTGGTGCATCTACTAAATCTTCTGGATAGATACCTGTTAATTGGGATATATTTTTAGGTATATAAGCACAGTGGACAAGAGACTCTAGTCTATCTATAATTGTGCCATCTTTAACCTTTATTGCACCAATTTCTATTACTTGTGAGCGCCCTGGTTTTGAGCCATTTGTCTCAATATCTACAATAACATATGTATCTTTTAGATATGGTGTATGCATTGGTTTAAATTTGTAGCCATTAAGTATCTCTTCTATTGGGTATCCAGATGCTTGAAGTAAAAGAGCAATAGTTGAGCAATCTTCGCTAAAGGTGGTATATTTTTTTACAATAGCGTAAAATCTATCGTAGTCTAAAAACCCTCTGTTTCTTCTAAAAGATGCTGTTAGTGGTTCAAATAGTTTTTGCATTCTTAATAAACTCTTTTACTTTTTTTAAATCTTTTTTACCTTTGCTTAATTCTACTCCACTACTAACATCAACACCCCAAAAGCCAAAACCTTTTAATTGCTCTAAATTGTTAGGATTAAGCCCACCAGCTATAATAGTTTTAGAGTTGTCTCTATCTTTAAACCACTCTAAATTTAAGCGTTTGCCACTGCCTCCATAGCTTTCGCAGTAGGCATCTATTAGAGTAAAACTGCTGAATTTGTCTAAATCATTTTGGCTCTTTGCCCTAATTACAGGAAGCGTTTTAAACTCTATATCTTCTAGAAATTTTTGTGTGGTGTCAAAATGAATTTGAGCAATATCAATTTTTGTCTCTATTGCTTTTTTCTCTATCTCCTCTTTGCTACACTCTACAAAAAGTCCTACTTTTGTAACAAATGGTGGAAGTTTCTCTATAATTTTTGCACACTCTTGGTAGCTTATATATCTAGGAGATTTTGGGTAAAATACAAAACCTAGTGCATCTGCTCCATATTCAACAGCATACATAGCATCATCATAGTTGGTTAATCCACAAATTTTTACTCTCAAAAGTTATACCTTTAGGCTATCTATTGCGCTTTTAATTCCATCGGGATGTTTATATACATAACTTCCTGCTACAACAATATCTACACCAGCATTTTTAAGAAGTTCAATATTTTGCTTATTTACCCCGCCATCTACCTCTATAAGACATTTAGGGTTTCGTTTTTCTATTAACTCTTTTAGTCTAGAAGCCCTCTCTATAACAGAAGGTATAAACTTTTGTCCACCAAATCCAGGATTAACACTCATTAAAAGAACCATATCTACATCTTGCAGAAGATACTCTATAGAGTCAATTTGCGTATGAGGATTTAAAACAACAGCAGGTCTTATATTTAGCTCTCTAATCTTGTTTGCAACTTTGTTTGCGTGTCTTTCGCTCTCTATATGAAAACTTATAAATTCTGGTTCAATTGGTGCAAAAAGGTCAATAAAAAAGTTGTTATTCTCTACCATTAAGTGAATATCAAGAGGCTTGGTAGAGGCTTTTTTAACTGCCTCTACAACAACTGGACCAATAGTTAAATTTGGCACAAAGTGACCATCCATAACATCTACATGAACATAGTCGCAACCACCATCACAAATTGCTTTTACATCTTGGCTTAAATTACCAAAATCTGCCGATAAAATACTTGGAGCTACTAACAAATATATACCTTTTTTAAAAATTTAATAGATTATATCTAAATTTACCTCATATTTTATACACAAAAGCTTATATACTTTAAGAGATATAACTAAAATATATGGTAAAATTGTTATAAAAAAGGATAAATCATAGATTTTTTTACAGTTTTTTTAATACTTTTTATACTTGTTTCATCTGTTGTAGGCTACACTTTCTATCTAAAAGAGAAGAATCAAGAGTTAGATAGGGTTGTAGAGGGGTTTTGCCCAAAATGCAAACAAAAAGCAGTTGAGCTTGTAGATACAAGAGGGGCAGGGTGTGGCCCTAAAATTGTAACTTACAGATGTAATAATTGTGGTTATGAAAATAGCTTTACAAAGCCATCTAGTGGATGTTCTATTTAATATTAAATTGTATATAAACTTTCGAACTTAAATCATCAATATTTTATAGTGCTAGTAAACTAAAGTTTTTAAAGTAAAATTTATTACTCTTATTATCGGACCCTCGAATTTATTCGAGGCAATAGTAAAATTAACTTTTTAACCCAAATAGACGCGAATGAATTCGCGTGTCCGTATTGTTTTAAATTTGTTTTACTACTTAGTGTGTGAATTTAACTTTTGTGCTTAAATTATTATTTTATGGTGTTAGTAAGCTATTATCTATATATACGACAACTTTTCATAAGATACCTCAATAGCACTGTTTACTTTAAAACATAAGTTAAAATTGGGTGTTAAAGTTAAGATAGTCTCTTAAAATTATAAAGTTAGGTAATAGTCTAATCCAAAGGGTGGGCTTTTAGATACTCTTGTAGTTTTTTAGAGTTTGTTAATTTTGTATATATTTGGGTTGTTGCCATTGAGCTGTGTCCTAAAAGTTCGCTAACATCGCTTACTCTTGCTCCTTGGTTTAGTAAGTCACTTGCAAAAGAGTGTCTTAGTTGGTGGGGTGTTGCTTTTACTCCTATTTTGGCAAACTCTTTTTTAATAATATATCTTATTTGAGAATCTTTTAGGGGTTTAGAGTCAATTTCAAAAAGGTAGAGTTTTGGCTGGTTATATTTAATATAGTATTTTAACTCTTGAGCTAAATTTTTAACTATTGGTATCTCTCTTGTTTTACTGCCTTTTCCTGTAACTCTTATCCAATTATTGTTGATATCGTCTAGTTTTATAGCTGAGAGTTCACTTACCCTTAAACCCAAAGCATATAGCATCTGCACAATTAGAGAAGTTTGGGGGGTAGAGTTTTTAATTACTTTTAGTATATCGGCTTCTCTTAAAGGTTTTGGCAATGTTTTTGGCACTTTGATAGCTTGAGCACCTTTTAATTTTATTTTTATAGCTTGATGGGTATTTAAATATTTAACAAATGAGCGAATAGCACTAACTCTTGCTGAAATAGCCCTTTTTTTATTTTTTGCCAAAAAGAGTCTAAGTGGCATAATATTTAAAATGGTTATGTTATCTTTTTTCTCTATTTCATGATTTAAAAGCAGTTGTTCAAGAGCTATAGAGTAACTCTTGATAGTCTCTGGGCTGTAGCCTCTTATATCTTTGCAGTAATTTAAAAATGGCTCAAAGTAACTTTTTAAATCCATTACTCTGTTACAACTCCATGTAAGACTGTAATATTTGCAGATTTTATATCTACAGGTAGTATCTTGCCTAGCAGCTCTTCGCTTCCTTCAACCATAACAAGACGCCCCTCGTCGCTTCTTCCTGCCACTTTTCCATCGCTTTTTAACTCTTCGAATAGAACTTCTACTCTAGTTCCAACTTGGGCATCCATTATCTCTTTTTGTATCTCTTTGTGTCTTGCTTGTAGTTTTTGTAGCCTCTTTGAAGCAACATCACTTTCTACTTGATTTTCAAAATGTTGAGCCTCTGTGTGTGGTCTAGGTGAGTATTTAAAGGAGAATAGTGCATCAAATTTAACCTTTTCTAGCACATCTAAAGTTTCATTAAAATCCTCTTGGCTCTCTCCTGGAAAGCCAACTATTATATCTGTAGAGATTGCAACATTTGGTGTAAGCTCTCTTATCTTGGCACATCGATTTAAAAACCACTCTTTAGTGTAGCCCCTTTTCATACTTTTAAGCAGGTTAGTTGAACCACTTTGCAAAGGAACATGGATTTGTTTGCAAATTTTTGGATTTTTAGCAAACTCTTCTAAAAATTCATCATCCATATGTAGTGGATGTGGAGAGCTAAATCTAATTCTCTCTAACCCATCAACTTGGCTTACCTCTCTTAGAAGCTGGGTAAAATTTTTAGCTCCTGAAGTATTGTTGCTAAATCTTCTTCCGTAATTATTTACATTTTGCCCAAGTAAAGTAATCTCTTTTGCCCCCGAATCAACTGCTTTTTGAACCTCTTTAATAATTAAATTGCTAGGGATTGATATCTCTTCTCCTCTTGTAACTGGAACAATGCAAAATGTGCAGGATTTATCGCATCCAATAGAGATATTAACCATAGCTTTATATGGATTGCTTCTATATTCGCCAAACATATATGTGCTTTCATCGTAATTTGTATCTATCTCTACCGCGCCTTTTTTGTTTACAACTTCTGTAATTTTAGATACATTTCTAGCCCCAATTACAAAATCTACAACAGGTGCTCTTTTTATAATCTCTTTACCTAGGTGACTAGCAGTGCATCCTGCAACACCTATTTTTGCACCCTCTTTTTTAACTTTTTTAAATTGACCAATCTCTGAGAATAGCTTAGATACTGGCTTTTCTCTAACTGAGCAGGTGTTTATTATAATTAAATCGGCATCTTCTACATTTTGTGTTAGCTCATAACTCTCTTTTTTATTTAGCTCGGCAATCATATGTTCGCTATCTCGAACATTCATTGCACACCCTAGAGTCTCTATAAAAAGTTTTTTCATTGTTATAGTATATGTAACTCGTAGATGTAGTCTAAATCTCCAAGAGCATATTTTGCTTCTCTTAGAATAACAGTATAACCCTTCTCTTCAAAATACTCTTTTAATGCTAATAGCTCTTTATGCTCGTTTTCTCTATCGAAGTAGTAAAATTGCTCTTTATCAAGGTTTGACTCTATCTGCTCAAGAGTAATCTTTTTTGGTTTGGCTGTTGCTGATGTTTTTGCTAATTTTAGCTCCATGGTTTTCCTTTTATAACTTTTTTGGCATTATATCAAAAAATAAGTTTATTTAGCTATAATTATAGAGTTCTATACTACTTTAAATTTAAAAGAGAAACAATCCCCCAGTTAAAACTTAGTGTTAAATATATTTTGGCGATTGTAGAGAGGAATTTTTATGGAAAAAGTTAATTCTATTATTGAGGCGATTGCCCAAGATAAAGGAATACCAACAAAAGCTGCAAGAGAGGCATTTAAAGTTGCTCTTATTAAAACTGCCCAAAGATTAGAGGGGCAAGATTGTAAATTTGAGATAGCAGATGATGAGGCTAATGATAAGATAGAGATATACAGAGTCTTAACTGTTACTCATGATGATGATATAAATTTAGATGACTATCCAAATATCTATATAGATGTTGAAGATGCTAAAGAGTATGGAGATGTTGAGGTAGGTGATGAGATAAGATTAGAGTTTGATTTAGAGGAGTATGGAGCAACTGGTGCATCTAACCTCTATAGAGAGCTTGAGTATCATCTTCAACGCTCAGTTGAGCAAGATTTGTTTGAAGGTTATAAGAATAAAGTTGGAGATACAATAACAGGTATTGTTACACGAGTTGATGAGGATGACAATACATATGTTGAGATTGGCGAATTAAGAGGAATTTTAACTCAGAGAAACAGAATTAAAGGTGAAAAGTTTAAAGTGGGCGATCACTTGAGCGCACTACTTAAATTTGTTAAGGTTGAGCCAAAAATAGGAATGTTTTTAGAACTTACAAGAACAGCACCTAAATTTTTGGAAGAGCTTATGAAAAGAGAGGTTCCAGAGATAGAAGATGGATATGTAGAGATAGTATCTAGTGCTAGAATTCCAGGAGAGAGAGCAAAGGTTGCCCTAACTACAGATAGGGCAAATATTGACCCAGTAGGTGCAGCTGTTGGGTCAAGTGGCGTTAGAATTAATGCAGTAAGCAAAGAGTTGAATGGAGAGAATATCGATTGCATAGAGTATTCACCAGTTCCAGAAGTATATATATCTCGTGCACTCTCTCCAGCTGTTGTTAAGAGTGTTAGAGTTATTAGCAATAAAGAGGGAGAGAAGAGGGCAATTGTAGATGTTACAAGTGACCAAAAAGCAAAAGCTATAGGTAAGAGCGGTATTAATATTCGCTTAGCATCTATGCTTACAAAATTTGCTATTGAGTTAAATGATATCGAAGGAACTACACTATCTGGAGATACAACCAAAGAAGAGGGCTTAACAAAAACAAGCGATACTACAGCATTAGAGGACTTATTTAAGTAACCTCTAAGCACTTTTTATATACTATTCCACCTCAAATAAGCACTCTTAGCTCAGCTGGATAGAGCATCTGATTGCGGTTCAGAAGGTCACAGGTTCGAATCCTGTAGAGTGTACCACTTATGCTTTTCATAATAAAATCCTACTTTTTAAGCTAGATAATTGTAAAATTAAATTAATTAAACTATAAGGCTTTATTAAATGAATATTTTAGTTGTTAGTTACTCATCTACAGTTGCAGAACTCTTAAAACTTGTATTTAAAGGTGGCAAAATAGAGAGTGAAAATATAAGAAATAGCGATAGTGCTAAATATGATAGCTATGATGTTATTTTTATTGATGATTCGGTTCCAAATTTACAAGAAGAAATTGAGGTTATCAAAGATAACTTTAGTTATAAAAAAATTATACTCTTAGGTAGTAGTAAAAGTAGTGAAAATTTAGTAGATATTGTAGTAAAAAAGCCATTTTTACCAAAAGATATAGATAGTGTTTTAAAAAGCATAGAAGATGAGTTATCTAGTAAAAGTGAAAGTGCTGTTTTGAATATTGAAGAGATAGAGAAGATAAAAGCACTTATGAATTTAGATAGTGAAACCCAAGAGGAAGAGGAAGAAGATTATATCGATTTGATAGATAGAATAAATAGAAGAGAGAGCTTAAAGATAAAAGGAAAAGAGGCTAGGGAGTTTTTGTATGATTGTAGGGGTTTAACAAAAAAAGAGTTAAAAAAACTTCTTAAAAGTGCAAAGGTAACAATAAAGATAGAGTTTAAAAGAGATAGGTATGAGTAGTGCTATTTTAGTTCTATCAGGACCTAGTGGAGCTGGAAAAAGCACAATAATAGAGGCAGCATCAAGTGAAATTGGAGATTACTACTTCTCTGTATCTACGACTACAAGAGAGTCAAGAGATGGAGAAGTAGATGGAGTTGATTACTACTTTGTAACAAAAGAGGAGTTTGAAGAGGGTATTAAAAGAGGTGATTTTCTAGAGTATGCCAAGGTTCATGATAACTATTATGGAACATCTCTCAAGCCTGTAAAAGAGGCATTAAATAACGGAAAACTAGTAATTTTTGATATCGATATCCAAGGTCATAGATTAGTTAGAGAAGCTATGGGAGATATTGTAGTTAGCGTATTTATTACACCCCCATCTCTAAAGGAGTTGGAGCGTCGTTTAACTAGTAGAGCAACTGATGATATAGAGATAATAAAAAGACGCATAGAGAATGCAAAAGATGAGATTAAAGCAATTGGTGAGTATGATTATGTGATAATAAATGACTCTATAGATTTAGCAAAAGAGAGGTTTGTCACAATAGCAAAAGCAGCAAGATTAAAATGGAGTAGGGAGGAGCTAGATATATTTATTAAAGAGTGGATAGATTAAGATTTAGATTTTATCTTTTTTAATTTATCTATACCTTTCAAGTCTGCTTCATTCCATTGGTAGTATGTTCCAAAAATTCTATCCCAAATATCGGTTGTGATACCCATGTTTTTATCTTGATGTTTATGGTGAACAAAGTGAAACTCTTGCATATATCTCCAATATGGACTTAAAAACTCTCTTCTGTGCATTATGTGGTGCATAATTCCGTAATTAAAGTATCCCATTGTAATACCACCAACTAGTGCATATGCAGATGATTTATCCATAAATAGTTGAAGTATAAAAAATAATAGAAATGCAATTACAAATGACATAAAAAATGGCATTGCATCAAAAGAGAATGGGTTTTGATGGTGGTGTTTATGCCCCTCTATAAAAACTTTTGCAATATGATTTTTATGAAATAACCAAGCATGAACAGCATACTCTAAAAATGTAAAAAATATAACTCCAACTATAAATAGAGCAAGCATTGGAGCTATAGAAGTAGAGTTTTTTAGTGCAAGTGTCAGAAATAACATAGCTACTAATAGGTCACTTAATATGCTTAGGTAGTAGTTCTCTTTACTAGCTGTAACTTTTAATATTAACTCTTTCATTAAATCTCCTCGTATTAACCAAATGTTGGTCATTAATTAAAATGATATCATATATAAGCTGTTTACTCTCTAATTTCTATACCCTCTTTTAATATATGTATGGTTTTATACTTATCATACTCTACGCTAGAGCCTTCAGTGATTTTTACAAACTTTCGTTTTGTGTAATCTACTTTGTAATTTCCCGGGTTTTGTGTGGTAAAATCTACACATAATTTTGCCGCAGATTGTATTAGAGAGTCGGGTAGATTTTGTTTGTCGGTTCTAATGATTACATGCGAACCTGGAATATCTCGAGTGTGCATCCATATATCATTGGCTTTTGCCTCTTTTAGAAGCTCGATATTCTCTTTTGAATTTCTGCCAACCATAACCTTATAGCCCTCTATCCAAAATAATTCTCCTACTCTTTGTTTCTCTTTTTTGGCTTTTGAACGAGCCTGTTTTGGAAGTAGAAGCTCTATCTCATAAGGGTTGTTGCTTTGTTTTATTGCTTCTTTTATATTTTGATAAAAGTTTAACTTCTCTTGCAGATTTTCTCTTTCTATCTTAACATTTTTGGCTCTATTTTTTGCCTTTTTTGCCAAGTTAAAAAAGTAGTCGCCTAATCTATTTTTTATAATATTTTTAGGCAACTTAATTTTTATCTCTTTACCTTCAAAATCGTAAACTTCTAATGTTTTATCATGAGGCTTAATTTTATGTAAATTTGCAAGAGTTATATTTGCAATATTAGAGAGTTTTTGTGCATCTAAACTCAGCTCTTCTTCATTGGGTAAGCTATTTAAATTTTTAGAGAGCTTATCTATCTTTTTATCTAGCGTATTTATCTTTTGGCTCTTTAGAGATTTAATTAAATTAGAGTTTATTTTTTGATAGTTGCTATCTAGCAGGGCTTCTATGTTTTCTACCTCTCCACTAAATTTAGATTTAAAAGGAAGAAGTGGCTTTAATTCAACTCCTGGTTTTACAACACGATAACTTTTAGAAGAGTCAATATGGTGAAGGGCATCTATAACTATGTAATTTTCATCAGTTAAAATAAGGTTTGTATATTTACCTGTTAGCTCGAAATGAGCTAATATTACAATATCTTTATATTGACTTTTTGGCTTTACTTTAAAGATTATAACTTTGTCATCTTTTGGAGTTTTTATATCTAAAATATTTGAATTACTTAATAGTTGATGAAGCTGTTTATCAAAAGGTGCATTAAAGAAGCTACTCATTTTTTCAGAAGGAGCTCTAAAAATTATAGAGTTTCCTCTTGTTAAATCAAAAAATATAGAGCTGTTATCCCCAAAATTTAATTCTATAGTATTGTTTTGAACCCGTCTTGCTTTTTTTATATAGTTATATTTTTTTAAATACTCTGCAACTGCTTTTATCTCAAATTGTTTCATAAAAAAGATTATAACTAATTAGTTATAAGTTTATGGCATAGTAGTCATATGCTCATCTATTCCCATATAAGCTTTTAATTTATCTTTCTCTTTTTGCGTTTTTAATTTATCTATTTGATATTTTATTGTAAAAGCACCATAAAGTTTACCACCATCTTGAACCCACCAATCTTCTATCTCGTCCTCTTTTATTTTTACAATTTTATTTTTATATTTGCTATATCCTTCTGGTAGTTCAAACTCTTTTATATAAAAATATTCACCCTCTTTTTTTAAAAAGATAAACCACAAATGCGTAGTCTCACTGTTATCATCACTATTAATTTTGTGCTTTAACAGAAAATATGCTTTTTTATATTTAGGGTTACTATATGCTTTTAAAAAGTATGGTAGAGTCTTTTTGGCTTCTGTTATATACTTTGTTAAATTTTTGCTATCAACTGGAAGAGTCTTTATTTTTGCTTCTGCTGAGGCAAATAACATTAAAATAGAAATTATTATATATTTCATAAATAACCTTTTTAAAAATAGTATCATATTTTCTAAAAATTACTTTTTTTTATGCTAAATTGTTAGATTTTTTAACAACCTCCCTTTTATTAGAGTTTTGCTATAATGCCATAATTTTTTTTAAAGAGGTATCAAGATGGGTTTAACCATTACAGAGAAGATTTTTAGTGACCACGCAGGGCGTGAGGTAAAGGCTGGAGAGATTGTTAGAGTTCCTATAGATATGACAATTGGTAACGATATTACTACCCCAATTTCGATTAAAGCTTTTAAAGAGAGTGGAGCAAAAGAGTTGGCAAATCCAGATGCATTTGCTATTGTTATGGATCACTACATTCCAGCAAAAGATATCGCAAGTGCAAATCAGGCAAAAATTAGCCGCGACTTTGCTTATGAGCATAACTTAAAACACTTTTTTGACGAGAAAGATATGGGAATAGAACATGCACTTTTACCACAAAAGGGGCTTGTAATCCCTGGTGATGTAATTATTGGTGCAGACTCTCACACCTGCACACACGGAGCTTTGGGAGCTTTTTCTACAGGTATGGGAAGCACAGATATATCTTTTGCAATAATAACAGGTGGCAACTGGTTTAAAGTGCCAGAATCTATTAAAGTAGAGCTAATTGGCAAACCAGGAGAGCATATTTATGGCAAGGATATTATATTAGAAGTTATTAGAATTTTAGGCGTAGATGGTGCATTGTATAAAGCTTTAGAGTTTACAGGCGAGGGGCTAAAACACTTAAATATGTCAGATAGATTTAGCATTTGTAACATGGCAATAGAAGCTGGGGCAAAGAGTGGAATTATTGCAGTAGATGAGATTACAAAAGAGTATTTAGAGCAAGTTGCAAAAGAGAATGGTGGTTTAAGAGCCAAGCCAAAAGAGTTCTATTCAGACGAAAATGCAACTTATAGTAAAACTATAACAATAGATTTAAGCACACTTTCGCCTGTAATCGCCTATCCATTTTTGCCAGAAAACGGCAAACCAATAGAGACAGCAGTAGCAGATGATATTAAGATAGACCAAGTAATGATAGGAAGCTGCACAAACGGAAGATTAGAAGATTTAGAGATTGCAGCAAAGATAGTAAAAGGCAAAAGAGTAGCAAGACACACAAGAATGATAGTAACCCCAGCAACTCAAAAAATATTC
>JALSPE010000046.1 GCA_026986085.1 Campylobacteraceae bacterium
CATCCAATAATATTCCAATAAATGGTAATATATAAATTGAAGATGTCTGGAAAGCTATGACTAAAGTCTCATCTCCTATAATTTTGTATATAGTTTACTTAACTAATTCGCCTAATTTTAACTAAAAATTTAAAGTAAACAGTGCTATTGCAGCATCTTTGAAAAATTGTCATATATCTTGATAAGAGCTATGATAACTTTTGTATAAATATAGATAATAGCTTACTATCGCCATGATAATAATTTAAGTGCAACAATTAAATTCTCGTGTTAAGTAATAAAACAAATTTCAAACAATACGAACACGCAAATTCATTTGCGTCTATTTGGGTTTAAAAGTTAATTTAGCCTATAGCCTTATTGCCTCGAATAAATTCGAGGGTCCGATAAGAAGAGTAATAAACTTTAGATTAAAAGCTTTAGTTTATTAGCACTATAAAATATTGATGATTTAAGTGCGAAAATTAATTAGTTTAATTTACAATATACAACTTTTTAATAACTTCATTAATTAAGTTATTGGCACTTTGCAATCTCTCTTTGCTATCTTCTGATATCTCTACATCTTCACTTACTGGTGTATTCATAAGTTTTAGTAACTCATCTAGCAGAAGTATTGTCTTTTCTACTTCTAATTTACTTGCTTTTTGTAGAGACTCTATGCCATCTTCTGGCTGCTCAATAAATAGCATTCTTCTAATTTTAGAATTTTGCTCTTGAATAATAATATCATACTTTTGCATAACTGATTTTATATGCTCTATATGCTCTTTTAGGGCATCAATTTTAGAGATTTTATAATCTAAATTTGCGATATAATCTTCTGTATTCTTTTCTATATTATCTACATATCTAATATTTTTAGCTCTTTGAAGTGTTGTTATAATTTTATATATTAAAAAACCAACTGCCAAAGATGACAGAGTAATTAAGCCATAACCTGCAAGAGAGCCTTTTATATTTAAAAGAGCAGAGAATTGTGAAGCTATCGAATCTAAATTACTCTTTTGCAAAAAAGTTGGTAAAGCAATAGGTAAATTTGCAACTTTTGCACCATAAATTAAAGCTGCCGATGCTGTTGCTACTGCCCCTATTAATCCAAAAAACAAGCCTTTGACACTCCCTTTTGATGGAGTTTTAATTAGAATTAAATCCTCTTTATTATCTTTTTTAATCTCTGCTATTGTTGCTTTTTCATCTGCTAAAGAGTCAATTCCTAATTTGTTTAAGAGATCTAAAGATACATTTACACTATTATCTATTATCTCATTCTCTTGTTTTAAAAACTCCTCTTCTAATCTATCTAAGCTCTCTTCGGCTTCTATATACTCACTATATTTAGCTTTAGCCAACTCTTTTGTCTGCTCTACCCTATTTACGAGTTCACCATGCTCACTTATGCTCTTTTTTTTACTCTCTTCTTCTAAAGATGAGTCTTGTGGAATTTCTACATCTTTTATTTTACTCTCATCTATCTTTTGCTCTACATCTTGAAGTTCATTCTCTACAACTTCTGTAACACCATCTTTTACCTCATTGCTCATAATTAATCCTTCATAATAGAAATATTACCTAATGATATCAAAATTTTATATTTTTTTACAAAAAATTTAAGGTATAATTGCATAAAAATTTTTAAGGTAAATAAAATGGAGTTAATTTTATATATATTTATTGCAATTTTAGCACTGAGTGCACTTGTATTTTTTCATGAGTTAGGGCATTATAGTGCTGCTAAATTTTTTGGTGTAAAGGTAGAGAGATTTAGCATAGGTTTTGGTAAACCATTTTACAGAAAAAATTGGTTTAATACCGAGTGGGTTTTTGCACCTATTTTGCTTGGTGGTTATGTTAAGATGAAGGGTCAAGATGATACAGACCCACTAAAAAGAAGTGATGATCCAGATAGCTATAATAGTAAAAAGCCTTGGCAGAGAATTATAATTTTGTTAGCTGGACCATTTGCAAATATAGTTTTGGCTTTTTTTATATATCTTATTATTGCAATTAGTGGAGCTCCTGTATCTACTGCTTCAGATTATATTGCTCCAATAGTTGGAGAGGTTAATCCAGATACTCCAGCTTATAAATCTGGATTAAAAGCAAAAGATAAGATTATAGCGGTTGGAGAGCATAAAATAAAATATTGGTATGAGTTAGGAGCAGCGATACAAAATACTCCAGCACCTATAACACTTAAAGTTAAAAGAGATGATAGAGTTTTAACACTAAAATTAAATCCAATAGTTAAAGATATGAAAAACGAGTTTAACGAGACAATAAAGAGAAAGATTATAGGTATAAGACCCAGTGTTAAAAGGGGTGATAGAGTTGAGTTTAATATTATAGATGCATTTAAGTATGCATATAACGAAACTGTAAAATCTGCACTATTAATTACAAAAGGGTTACAAAAAGTAACAACTGGAGAGGTTGATTCTAAAAATGTGAGTGGAGCAATAACAATTTTTGATATTTTAATTAAATTTGCAAAGGCTGGATTTTTATATCTACTCTTTATAATGGCACTTATATCTGTAAATTTAGGTATTTTAAATCTATTACCAATTCCTGCTCTTGATGGTGGGCATATAATGTTTAATTTATATGAGATGATTACAAAAAAAGCCCCAAGTGAAGAGGTTTTATATAGATTAACAATTGTTGGATGGATTCTTTTGATGTCTTTAATGTTTTTTGGTTTATATAATGATGTTAATAGAATTTGGGGTTGATTTTGATATAATTACAAAAAATAAAGAGTGTATAGATGATATTAGATAAAGAGAAATTAAGAGATAATTTAGATAGAGTAATTTGGGATATAGAAGAGGCAAGACTTAAAAGAAGCGAACATTTAATTGTTCAGCTTATAGTTGTTAGCAAATATACAGAAGTAGAAAATATAAAAACTCTATATGAGTTAGGGCAAAGAAATTTTGGGGAGAATCAAGTTCAGCAATTGGTATCAAGAGTTGAAGAGTTAGATGAGCTTCCCTTAGCTTGGCATATGATTGGAACACTGCAAAAGAATAAGATAAATAAATTAATAGATGCAAATCCTGTTTTATTACAATCTTTAGACTCTTTAGATTTAGCTATTGAACTTAATAAAAGGCTTGAAGCAAAGGGTAAAACAATGAGTGCTCTACTACAGATAAATAGTGCAAAAGAGGAGACAAAAAGTGGAGTTATGCCAGAAGATGCAATAGATACTTACAATAAAATTCAAGAGAGTTGCCCAAATATAGAGCTTAAAGGTGTTATGAGCATAGGTGCACATACAGAGGATAAAGATATAGTAAAGAGTAGTTTTGAGACTACTTACTCTATTTATGAAAAACTGCAAACAAAAGGAGCTACAATTTGTTCAATGGGAATGAGCGAAGATTTTAAATTAGCTATTGAGTGTGGCTCAAATATGGTAAGAGTTGGTTCGGCTCTATTTAAAGATGAGTAATCCAGAATCTATATTGGTTCATATCTGCTGTTCGGTAGATAGCCACTACTTTTTGCAAAAACTTCAAAAAGAGTATCCAGCTTCTAAATTAATTGGTTTCTTTTACGACCCAAATATACACCCATACAGTGAGTATTATTTAAGGCTTCTGGATGTTAAAAGAAGCTGTAGAAGTTTGGGCTTTGAATTGATAGAGGGCGATTATGATTATGAGAGTTGGCTAGAGGTTGTAAGAGGGTTAGAAGATGAGCCAGAAAAAGGTGCTAGATGTTCTGTTTGTTTTGACAGGCGTTTTGAAGTTAGTGCAAGTAAGGCAAAAGAGATTGGAGTAGATGCATTTACATCAACTCTTCTTACTTCACCTAAAAAATCTATTAAACAGTTGAAGCAAAGTGGGGAGAAATTGGCAAATGAGTTGGGGTTAAAGTTTTTAGCTCCAGATTTTAGACAAAAAAATGGAACTCAAGAACAAAATATAATTGCAAAAGAGGCAAGATTATATAGACAAAACTACTGTGGGTGCC
>JALSPE010000047.1 GCA_026986085.1 Campylobacteraceae bacterium
ACTGCTAGATGAACTGCTATCGTTATTGTTACTATTTTTATAGTTACTACTTGTTCCAATTTTACACGATGCTAAAAGTAGCGTTAAAACTAAAGTAGCAACTCCTTTTATTAAATTTTTTATCATACAATACTCCTATTTTTTGGTATTGTATCATATCTTAAATAGATTATATGGATTATATGTCAAAATTACATATAATTTAATCTGTTTTGCATTATATTTTAAATAGTAACCTAAAATTAAACGCGAGTATAATATAAAGATCATAGTAAAGGCAGATTATTTTTATAAGAGAGCTCTGTAATTATACACATTGTTAATTGATATTTGTAAAACGCGAATGAATTCGCGTGTCCGTTAAATTGAAAATAGTCAAAGTCCTAATCTTGGCAAAGTCAAGAGAATATTCATTTATTGGTTATGTAAGAAGTCTAATATACTTTTAAAGTTATTACATATTACAGTTGGTTCTAAATCTTCTAAATTAATACCTTGGTTATAGCCGTAAGTTAGAGCTATAGAGTCCATATTTGCTGCTTTTGCAGCTAAGATATCACTGCTAGAGTCTCCTACCATTACAGATTTAGAGCTTGGTATATTTAAATCGTTGCATATTTTTAATAAAATTTCGGGATTTGGTTTTTTGTGTTTAGTAGAGCCCCCACCTAGAGCAACCTTGAAGTAGCTATCTAAATTAAAATACTCTAATATATCTGGAACAAATTCAATAGGTTTATTTGTTGCTAAAGCCAAAATATATCCTTGCTCTTTTAATTTATTTAGCGTATCAATTACATCTGGGTAGAGCATTGTCTTTTGATTTAAATTTTGAGCATAATATTTTAGTAGCAACTCTTTGGCATTTTGAAAATAATCCTCTTTTATTTCGCCATCAATTATCTCTTTTTTGCCAACTAATGCCCTCTTTACTAACATATCTGCACCATTGCCTACAAATTCTCTAATTAATTCCTGTGGTAATTCATCTTTACCTAACTCTTTTAGCATTAAATTTATAGAGTAGGCAAGTGAAGGGACACTGTCAATTAGAGTTCCGTCTAAATCAAATATTATCAACTCTTTATTTTTTAGCATACCTATTCCTATTTTTTATTAGAGTATAATATAATTATCTTAGAGAAAGTGTTTATAAAATAGAGATAAGGGAGATATTTTGGAAAAAAAAGATATTTTAGAGTTTTTAAACTTTAGACATGCGTGTAAGATTTTTGATAGCAATAAGAGTATTAGCAAAGATGATTTTAATACAATATTAGAAGCAGCTAGAGTTAGCCCCAGCTCTTTTGGTTTTGAGCCATGGCGATTTATTGTATTAGAGAGCAACTCAATAAAAGAGAAGCTACTACCTGTAGTTTGGGGTGCACAAAATACATTAACAACTGCTAGTCATTTTGTTATTATATTAGCAAGGAAAAAACCATCTTTACTATACAACAGCGATTATATAACACATATGTTATATGATATACACAATATTCCAAAAGAGAAAGCAGAGTTAAGACGCCAAAAGTATAAGCAGTTTCAAGAGTCTGACTTTAAATTATTAGAGAGTAGCAGAGCAATATATGATTGGGCATCTAAACAGACATATATTGCTTTAGCTAATATGATGAGTGTTGCTGCAATACTTAAAATCGACTCTTGCGCAATAGAGGGGTTTAATTTAGAAGAGTGCGATAATCTTTTAAGCAAAGAGATAGGATATAGCCAAGATGAGTTTAAACTCTCTGTAATGGTTGCATTTGGGTATAGATTAAATGAGCAGCCTAAAAAGAGCAGACAGCCATTAAGTGATATTGTGGAATATGTATGAAAAAGCTTTTAGCACTATTAATATTTGCATCTGCAATGTTTATATTTTATACCTATTTTAAAAAGAGTATTAGCTATAACTATAAAGAGCCAAATATAGAGCAATTGGTTAAAGCAAAGAGTCAAGATAACTATTTAGACAAAGAGATAGTAGCTGCAATTAAAGCTAAAAAGTTTGATGATGCTAAAGTTTATGAAGATTTGGCAAAAGAGTTTAATATCACCCTACTCCCACAAACAAAAGAGTTGATAGCAAAAGAGAATACAACAGCAAAAAAGATAAAAAGAGGGGCTAAAAACTTTTTTAACGGCTTTATTTCCGGTAAGGCTAATAATGGGGTAGAGGTTGCTGGTGCAGTTGCATCAGACTTTACAATATATGGGGATTTAAGAGATATAACTGTAGAGGGGAAAAAGTATATAGATGATAAGCCTTACGATAAGTTGATTTTAGGTCTATCTATGGCAGGGTTAGCCCTTAGTGCGTCGCAATTTGTTACGCTTGGCTCTAGCTCTACTCTTAAAGTTGGTGCATCTACTCTAAAAGTTGCAAAAAGAGAGAAGCTTTTAAGTAAAAATTTTACTAAAATACTATCTGAGAGAGTTGGCAAAACAGTTGATTTTAAAGCATTAAAAAGAGTAAAATTAGGCTCTATCTCCGAGTTAAAGAGAAGCTCTAAAATTATTAAAAATAGTGTTCATTTAGCCCCTATAAAGCCGATATTTAAAAATTTGAAAACTATTGAAAAATCTACTTCTATATCTGATACTATACACTTAATGAAGTATGTAGATAATACAAAAGATTTAAAAAATATTGCAAAACTCTCAAAAAGATATAAAGGTGCAACTAGAGGTTTGCTTAAAATTTTTGGTAAAAATATATTTAGGTTAGTAAAGGTAGGAGTTAAGTGGACAACTCCACTAATTATAAGTGTTGCTGGTTTTATACTATCTGCTTTTGGATTTATCTATACTCTATTTTCTATACTTTTTGGTAAAAGAAAATAGGATAGATTTACTCCACTTTAAGCTTTATCTAGTTATTATTGTTTTGCATCGTAGATTGATGTTTATAAATTTATAAATTAAGGAAAATATATGTTTAAAGTAATAGTAGAGAAAGAGTGTGGTTGTTTTAGAAAGAGTGGTATCGAGAATAATCAAACTTTTGATAATAAAGATGATGCGCTAATTAAAGCGATGAATTTAACAAAAGAGATGAATAGCGAATTTTGTCAAAAACATGAATTTAAAGTTACAGAAGATGGCGATAGTATTTTAATTAAAGTTGATGAGAGAGTAAAAAGTGGATGCTGTGGTGGTGGGCACTGTAGCTAAAAGAGTATTTTAGTAAAAAATATTGGCTGAGGTTACTTAACCTCAACCTCAATATAAGCACAAGCTCTAGCGTGTGAGCTATCTATTTGTGAGCTAGTTAATGTTCCAATATCAATAATAACATCTTTTGTAGATGAGTCATAACTGCTTTTAGTTGTATCCATATCAGAACTTTGGCAATTGCAATTTGTGTTAGAGTCTTGTATTAAACTACCACCACTTTTATAGATTAATTTATCTTTGTTAGTGCCATCTAATTTATCTTTAATTTTTACATTATCTGCACTTGACAAACCACTATTATCTACCACAAAGCAGTATCTCAAAATTGCTCCTGGTATTCTTTTTGGATTTGTTGTATTATTTACAGGATCACTTATTACAATTGAACTTTTTGTTATATGCATATTTGGCATACCATTATTATCAACACCCTCAGATGTTGTATAGGTGGCGCTAGAGTCTGTATCTATAGTAGCTTTATAGTTACTGCACCCATTATCACTGGCATTGCCACTTGCACTAAACTCCCAACAAGCAGATTTGTCACTATCAGTTGCGTTTGGCGTTAAGGCAATTGAAACACCTTTCTTAGCATCATCCAATTCATTTCCATAATCATAACTCCAACTTAGTGTATTGTTTTTAATACTTGTAGGTATTGCATCTACCGCACCTCCTAGGCTTCCATATGCTATATAATCTTGAGGAGTTGCATTAAATGTTTTAGGATTAGAGCTTTGA
>JALSPE010000048.1 GCA_026986085.1 Campylobacteraceae bacterium
CCACTATTTATAAGCTCAACCTTTTGAGGTATAATATCTAGTGCTACTACACTATTGTTTTGAGCCAAAAGAAGACCATTACTTAACCCAACATATCCTGTTCCTGCAACTGCTATTTTCATCTATAAACCTTGTATAATTTAAATATAATTATACACAAATAGCTTTAAATGTAGAGAGTTTTATTTTTAGGGTTAGTTAAATACCCCACTATGTTTTATAAAACCTTTACTCTTTAGATTATTAATTTTCTCTAGTAGATATACTCTGCTCTCAATACAGTCTCTATCATTCATCAACATATCATATGCCTCTTTAAGTATTGTAGGCGACATCATAAATATCTCTACACCATCAATTAGTGCATCTATATAAGCACATGCATTTCTTCTTTTATTACTCTCGTAAAGCTTTCTGTGTAGTTTTATAACCTCTTTAAAATATTTTTTTCCAAGTTCCCTACTCTTTGGGCTTCTTGCATAGTATTTAGCAAGACTATCTAACCTCTTTATAACTTCAGGAATATCTTCTAATGCAACTAAATTGTGCAGATTTAAACTATTAAACTTTATAGCATGTTTATTATTTTTATACCACTCAAGAGTCTCTCTTGAACGCTCAACAAAATTTTTATAATCTCTTAGAGACTCTACAGTTTTGTCATAAGATATTGCTCTTTTGTAGCACCTTGTTGCCATATCAAAATCTTCAAGAAGTTCATAAATTAAAGCTTTATACAGAAGTATCTCTTTTTGCTTTTGCTTATCTAAATTTTTAGGAACTCTTTTTAGATAATCTAGAGCTTCATAGAGGCTATCTTCAACCTCATCAATAATTATATTTTGAGAAATTTTAATATATCCATTACTGTATTGTATAGATTTTCTCTTTAGATATAATCTAAGTAACCTAGCTCTTATCTCTAACTTTTGATGAATATCTTTTTTAGATTCAAGATTACTTTCACAATGGGCAATCTCTTTATCTATAGCAATTAACTCTCTATCTCTTTTATTAAGTTGAGGCTCATCTTCTTTCTCGTTAGAGAAAAATGTAAAAAGATTATCTTTTGTTGTTTTTAAAAATTTATCATAACTGTTAATTATATGTTCCAACATTTTTCCCTCTATATTTTAATAGTGCCATTTTATCATACTATTTTATATTTTTAGCTTAAATAAAAATTTATTTAACATATTTTTGACATTATTAATTGATTAGCCTCTTCTCTTTTAATTAAATTGGCTATATATGGAGTTTAAAAAAACTAAGAGTTTTGATATATTTTTTATAAAAATAAGAAATAGACCCATTTTTTGGGTAATTATACTTAAATTAGTTGATATTTAAGTTAAATTTCTTTCCATTTCTTAAAGTCCAATCATACTTTTCCCATGCTCCATATATTGCATATGATAACATAGAAAATGAGACAAGTAGCAAAAAGCTTCCAAAATAGAATATTATTGAGAATTTTATTGCAATTAGAGTAGTAATTAGAGCTAAAGTGTGTATATAGAAATTTATTTTTGCATATTTAGGGCTGATGACTTCATGCATCATTGGTGCATCAAAGTATCCTTTTGCATTAAGATGAAACCAAACTAAAAATGGAACAATTTTATAACTCATAGCAAACATTATACTAAGTGCAAAAGATGTAAAAAAGAGTGCAGTTACAAGTGTAGAGATATTTAAAAATCCTAAAAGTGCAAAGAGTAGTAAAGAGCTCATTCCTATATACCAAAATAGAATAGATGCATCATTAATGGGGCGTTTTTTCTTTTTTAACTTATCTACAGTTATGAGTGCATATATAGCTAAGAGAATTAATATAATATTTAATATATATTTGGCCAAATTATAACCTAGTATCTGTAGAGCCATATATATAAGTAGTAATCCAAATATAAATAAAGGGGTAAATTTTGCATATTTGTTACTATATTTAGGTGTAACATAAAACATTTCAACTACCTGAAACGATACAGATATTATAAGTATAGCAATCCAGCCAAAAAGTCCAAAACTAAAGTGGATAGATTTTAAATTTATATAATTTAGAGGTATATCTATGCCTACTCTCATAGATACAAGTATTAATGCTAAAATTAAAGTTATCACCAAAGAGCTAAGTGCAATTAGCATACCTCTAGAAGAGTTAGAGTGTTTAATTTTAAGAAGCTCTTTTATCATAACAAAAGTTGAAGAAAAGAGTGCAAAAGCAATTAAAATTGAAGCAATTATATATAGAGAACTCTCACCTTTTAAAAAGGCAAAAATTAAAATTATTACACCAAACATTAGTGTAAATGATACCCTAACAGATAGATCAATTGGTGCTTTTATATGCACACCACAAAGAACTGGCATCATTTGAAATAGTGCTCCAAGCATAAATGATGCCATAACACCCAAAGTTAATGTATGAACTATAGCAAGTGTGGTAGGGTGAGAAATATCACTTAAATTATCGTGCCAAAAAAAGAGCATAAATGATAGTGCAATACCAAATAGAGAGCCAATTAGAAATAGCCTTAAAACAACCTCTATAGGAGGTGCTTGATTTAGCGATAAACCACTGTTTTGAAACATTTGCAACCTTTAATTTATCTCATTTTTGATGTAATCTTCTAAAGTTACATCTATATTTGGAGATATAAGAATATGCCAAAATCCATTTTTACAATTTTTAGAAATGTAGTTCAACTTATGCTCACTTGCTAATGCAAGTAGAGGAAGAGGCTCTTTGCGATGAAGCATATAGAAGTAGCTACTCTTATCTAACTTTTTTAAATTATCAATTGCCAATTCGAGAGGTAGAGGGTGCTCCAACTCCCTTGCATCAAGAAAATACTCTCTCAAAGTGTAAGCTCCTCCATTTTAGAAATTAACTCATTGGCTCTATTGGCATCTGTTACTCTATCTGCCATTGCATATAACATCTGCTCCTCTTTCATATTGTGTTGTTGAAGAAGTATCATCATAGATTCTGCTAAAGATAGATATGCATCTCTATTTTGGCTCTCTATGGCTTCTGCCATTTTACCCATTAAGCCACGAACCTGCTCGTGTTCATGCTTCATAACCATTGTAGGACCATCACTGCTACCTGTTAGCTCTTCAAACATTGGGAAAAATTGCTCCTCTTCTTTTTTAAAGTGCAAAAGAGTCTCATCTGCAAACTTTAAAAATGACTCTTCAGCCTTTTTAAAATCTCCATTTGCAACTTCTTGCTCTGCTTGTGCAAATATATTATCACACTCTCTATGCTCATTAGTTAGATAATTTGATATTGTCATTTTAATCCTTTTTGTTCTTTTATTGGACGCAAAATGAGCAAAGCCCATTTTACTACGCTAACGCTGAGTTCTCTTCAGCAGAGGGCTCTCGCGCTTTGCGCTCTTTGCTGATTGGACACCAAACGAATAAGTCCGTTTTACTACGCTGTCGCTGAGACCCACTTGGCGTGGTGCCCTCGCGCTTTGCGCTCTTACCTTATTGGACGCAAAACGAACAAGTCCGTTTTACTACGCTAACGCTGAGTTTCCCTCGGCGGGAAGCCCTCGCGCTTTGCGCTCTTACATTGCCTTACTGGAAGTGAGGTTTTAATCTCACATTGAAATTTGTTAAATTTAGCAAATTTTTGGGCTAAAAGCTAACTAATTTACTACTGTAGCTATCTCTTGCCACTTCTCTTTATTTAGTAGAATATACTCAACTCTCTCTTGCCATAATTTTTGAAACTCCTCTTTCTCATCTTTGCTTGCAGCTCCTTGTAATGATTTTTGCATAAGCTCTTTCATCTTTGGA
>JALSPE010000049.1 GCA_026986085.1 Campylobacteraceae bacterium
ATAATTTTAGCAAAAACAGTTTATATTTTAGGTTTTAGTGGCTAATTGGCACTATTGAGAAGCTATATCAATAAAATAAAGAGTTTAATTTTCGCACTTAAATTATTATCTATATTTAATACAAAAGTTATCACAGCTCTTGAAATTTTAAATAACCTATTTATTTTTAAAGATACTGTAATAGCACTGTTTACTTTAAAATTTTAGTTAAAATTAGGTGCGAAATTTAAGTCATAGCTTTCTACGCAAAATTAATAAAGAATATTTTACCATTTTGTAATAGTAAATTGGATATGAGACTTTAGTCTCATCTAAAAGTTTATAAATATTTATATTAAGATTTGATTTTACTTAATTCTAGGTAAGCCTAAAGGCTTACATCCAATAACATTCTAATAAATGGTAATATGAAAATTGAAGATGAGTAGAGAGCTATGAGTTGAGTAAAAAGAAATCATCAATAATCTTCTATGTAAACTAAATTTATGGAAAAGAGACAAGGCTCTATTGCATAACCCTTATCCCTAGTAACTTACTCTCCAAAGCAAGGCTATCTCATCGATATCTATTGCACTTTTTCTTGGTTTTATAAATATTGTATCTATTGGGTAGTTGTCTAAGCTATACTTTTCATTAAGTTCATCTATCTTCTCTTCTAACTCAGTTTGTAACTCCTCTAATTTATCTAATAAATCCTCTAGTTTTGCTTCGGCTCTGCTTATGTCGCCTCTCTCTTTTAAAACTCTTCCACTCTTGTTTACAGCACTTCCTATTTTTGTTACACTGCTCTTACCAAATAGAGCAGAGATAATAGATATTCCAGCTCCAATTAGCGAATTTGTCTGGTCTGATTTCTCTTTATCAACTTGTGCTTTTGCCCTCTCTATCTGCGACTCTACTCTATCTATTTTAGATTTGTATCTATCTTTTAATTTATCTAACTCTATCTCAAATTTATCTTTTATGATATCTTGAACTCTAACTATAAAATCATCATAACTCTCATCTATTTTAGATTCAACTCTTAACTTTTTGCACTTATACAGCTCTAACTTATTTGAACTGTATATATGCTCTTTTAACTCTCTTGCACAATATTTAAGCCCTTTATCTTCGGTTATAAACTCTGGTAAGTGCTTAAATTTGGCTTGGCTTGGTTTTTTTGTTGCAAAACTCTTTAAAGGCTTGTCTAACTCTTCACTCTCATCCCAATTGCAACTGTTTAATCCATCTAAATTAAGCATAACTTCTAACTCTCTACTCTCATCAATACCTCTTCTTGAGTCAATATAGCAAACTTTAACCGAGGCTGCAACTGTTGGAGTGTATCTCTTTTTGCCAGTAATATCGGCTTCAAACCTCTGCGTTACACCTTTAGATAGAACAATATTACTTACATACTCGCTATCGCTTTGCTCTTCGATTTTTGATGAACTCTGAGAACCTCCACCTAACTCTCGCTTTTTATCCTCCATAAGTTTTGATATATCATCTTTTTTAAGAGGACCTTTTAGGTAACTCATTACCCATCTTGTTCCAAAGAGCCTTATATCATCTAAGTGGGCACTCTTTAAAAAGAATGTTCTCTTTTGTAAATTTGCCAAAAGTGATGCTATCTCTTTCTTACTCAATACTGAGTCGCCCTTTCCTCCTAAGCCATCAATTACTCTCTCTATATCTTGAGTTGTCTGCAATCTTCCTATAAACCAAGTTCCAATATTGCTCAATCCTTTGTAGTCTAAATCTACAGGGTTTTGGGTGCTTAATACAACACCCAATCCATACGCTCTTGCTTGTTTAAGCAGGGTAATCATAGGCTCTTTGGATGGTGGGTTTTTAGTTGGAGGGAAAAAGCCATAAATCTCATCCATATAGAGCATAGCTCTAAGGCGATTGCTACCACTTTGACGACGCATCCAAGCTACAACTTTATTTAAAAGCAAGGTTACAAAAAACATTCTTTGCGAATCATTAAGGTGTGCTATAGAGAAAATTGCAACTTTAGCTTTTCCATCTTTGCCATATAGAAGCTTTTGAATATCTAAATCTTCGCCACTAAGCCACCCCATAAATGCAGGTGATGCAATTACAGAGTTGAACTTGTTTGCTAATTTAAAACGCTCACTCTCGCTATAAAAACTCTCTAGTGGCAAAACTCCAATCTTCTTAAATGGTGGGTTGATAATTGCTCCAACAAGGGTATCTAGCCCCATTTGCATACCATTTTGCCAAGAATGAGCAATTATTTGAGATAGCAGTATAAAAGCTTTACTCTCTAAAGGGTTAGCCTCTTCTCCAATAAGTGCCAATAAAGAGCCAACAGTGCTAGATAGATATGCGCTAAAATTATCGCTATCATCCATAATTTCATCATTTGGCTTAGATAGGGAGCTTAATATATTTATAGGCACTCCAGAGCTAGAACCAGGGGTAAAGATAGTCTTATCTACAGAGGCAAACTTTTCAACCCTCTCCTCATCTTGCCCCCAGCTTAATACTCCTTCTCTCCACATATTGGCAACTTTTGCCGCATACTCTAGTGGATCTTCTCCTTTTGCTTTTGCATCATCTTCTACCCAAGGTTTAAAGCTAAGTGGAGAAAACGAAGGGTCAGTTAAAAGCATATCCCCCATATCCCCTTTTGGGTCAATTACAATTGATGGAATATTATCAATAGCAGCCTCTTCTAAAAGCCCAATACCAAGCCCAGTCTTACCAGAGCCTGTCATACCAATAATAGCAGCATGAGTAGTGAAGTTTTTATTCTTTAACAGTGTTAAAGCCTCTGTTGTCTCAAAACTCTTACTATCAACATCTTTACCAATATAAAATAGACCAGCCTTTTCATAAATATCTTTTAACTTATCCAAACCATTACCCCTTTTGCAAAATAGTTAATATAAGTATATCAAAATTATGTTACTCTTTTATTAATTTTTTAAACATTAAAGTAGCTTTTATGGTGTAAAGTAGTGAGTTATTGGGGTTTATAAAAATTATAGTATGTCAATTTGGTAAAGATAAAGTTGCTATAAAAAACAAAACAAACACGCAAATTCGTTCGCGTCTATTGAACTTACTGCTAGAGTTTAAACTCTTTTACCTCGAATAAATTCGAGGATCCAAAATAATTTTTAATTACATGACATCAAATATTAAATAACTTAACTTTTATATTTAAAAAATAAGTTAAAATTAGGTGTAAAAATTAAATAGTAAAAAAGCAATTTTAAACAAAACGGACACGCAAATTCATTCGCGTCTATATGGGTTTAACCTTTATTACGCAAACAAATTGGTATCTCCTAAAAGAAGCAATATTTTACTTTAAATACAAAAAAGATAAATATACTTTTTATCATTAATGATAGTATCTCCTCTATGCTCCTAGATGCTTATTTACTCTTATTATTTAAGCTATCTTTTTAGTAAATATAACCCCACAGCCTGAAGTGGTTTACCTTTAATATTGCCACAAGCTCCACTACTTTTTATATAGCTTTTAGCTTCTGCTACAGTTGTAAACTTTTTGTCAATTGCTTTACACATCTTTTTATATATTAAAGCACCCTTTTTGGCTGCCATTGCCTGACGCATATTTTTAGCTTTGGTATCACTTTTAAAATCAGCTTTTGCTAATGCTAATGCCTCTTTAAAGTTTACAACTTTTCCACCAAACTCTTTTGCAAATTTTTTAGCTGCCTCTTTTGTTCCAAATGCATATTTACTTACCTTTGCTGCCATAGTAGCAGGTTTAGAGCTACCAACAACATACCAAGCCTTATTTACAGGTATAAATTTAAGTGTGCTATTATCTACAACTTGAATATCACTTACACTCTTAGAGCTATTCATAGCCTCTACCAAGCAATACATAGAGCAAAATTGAGTCATCTTACCATCAACTTTTGCTGCATGGTTTGTTCTGTAAAACATAGGCAAAGTCATTCCACATCTATTGCAATACATTTTACTTGAACCACTTTGCAAAATTTGAGCCTTTGCAAAAGGAACAGCTCTATAGTTTTTTGGCATCTTCATACCACTCTTCATCATACCCTCGGCACTAAGTAGTGCAACTAGCGTAAATATTAAAACCAATACTCTTTTCATCTTAATCCTTAATATATAATTACAATCATCTTATTTTAGGGGGCTATTGTTACTCTGTTAAGCTAATAAGATGATTAATAAAATATTAACTAAGGTTTGTTAAGTAAATGTTAAATTACAACTTTACTCTTTTGTAAATTACAAAAGCAATTACCATAGAAAAAACTATATTTATTACAATTAATACAAAGTCCGATTGTGTAGGCATAATAGATAGACTCTCCCCTAATTTTGGGTTACTAAATAGCCCCAAGAATGTAAAGATATAATCTATAATTTTGTAAACTATATATGTAATAAAGTTATAAATAATAAAATTTAAAAAGCCCATAAATTACCTTTATGCCAATTTTTTATATTATACAACTATTTACCTTTTGTTAAGCATCCTAATTCCCAATATCTATTTCCATTAAATTCAAACTCTTTTAAGATATCTAAACCCAATTTTTTATGGTGGGCGTTAAATGAGCGAGGGTTTATCTTATTTACAAAAGTCACCATTACAGGATATTTTTTACTCATCATCTCTAGTGCAAAATTAAAAATATTTGGTAAAACTTCGCTACCTCTTACACTCTTATCTATAGATATTGGTCCATATTGGTAGCTATTTTTAGTAGAGAGTCTGTAACCCTTATACTCTATATTTGGTAAATCCTCTATCATCTCTTTAAAAATATCCCATCTGCTGCAATACTCCCAAGATGCACTCATTACATAAGCTAAGACTCTACTCTTTTCAACCGCGATAAATAACCCTTGCTCCTTTTCTATAAGCTCTTTTAAGTCATCTTTTGTAAAGTTAGTTGTTACAAAACCATCTTTTTTATCTTCCTCTTTTATAGTATCTACCTGATACTTTTTATGCAACTCTAAAATAGACTCTATATCATTTAGTGTAGCTAATCTATACTCCATACTCTCTCCTTTTTAATTATCTGTATCTCTTCATAACCTCTATTGTCTCTAAATCAATAGCTTCTGCCCTCTTGCTTAAATGCTCAATTATAAGATTATATCTGCTATCTGGTAACTTTTGTCCAACTTTTACTTTAAGTTTTATATTGTAAGGAACAATTTTTACTACCTCTGTAGCATCAATAGCTTTTTTGTATATTGACTCATCTAAACTTTTGTATCCACCCTCACTTTGAAGCTTTTTCATTAATGCACTAAGGGCTTTGATTTTTTCGCTTTTATCAAGCTCTATATCTGCAAAACCATCAATAACTACAGATTTAAAAAAGTGTGTAGCAGGACAAGCTAAGCCATCTTTTGAGCTAAAGTATGAAGGTATTATAGAGTAGGGTTTTGTAACACTAAAGCTTATATTTTTATTACATCTTAAATAATCCATCTTTCGTCCATTTTTGCTACCATGAAAATAGATAAACTTATCAACTCTAACAAAATTAACAGGCACAGAGTATGGAGTAACACCTTTTGAGAGGGCTAATACACCATACTCGGCACAATCTAGTAAATCTTCTATATCATCCATTGAATCTCCTAATTTTTTTGGTATAATATCAAGAAATTGTCATCTATACAATATACAAATTTTTAAAAAAACTAAAGGACAGATTATCTATAAATTAGACTCAAACTCCAAAACCCCACTCCATATTCAGCTATATAATGAGATTAAAGATGATATAAAAGCTAACTATAAAGTTGGCGAAAAGATACCATCTATTCGTAAAATATCAACACTTTACAATATTAGTAAAACAACTGTAGAGAGTGCCTACTCTCAACTATATGCCGAGGGTTATATAGAGAGTCGAGCCAAGAGTGGTTACTATGTTAGTGATTTAATAGATATAGACTTTAAAACCAAGCAGATAGATTGTGTGGTTGAGCAAAAAGAGAGTTATATATGGGACTTCTCTCCTGTAGGACATGAAGATAGCTATTTCCCAATAAAGTTATGGCGAAGATTAAGCAATAAAGCACTCTTGCAACCTCTAGCTCTTAATAGATATAGCGATGGAAGGGGCGAAGAGAGTTTAAGAGATGAGATAGCCAAATATCTATCTACCTCAAGGGCTCTTAATGCTAAGGCTTCTAATATTGTTATAACTTCTGGTTTTATAGATGCTATGAGCATTGTTGCAAAACTGCTTAAATCAAGCTTTAAAGAGTTCGCAATAGAGTCTCCAGGTTACTATATTGCAGAGGGTATCTTTAAAGATTTTGGCTATAATATAAAAAAGATATCACTCGATAGTGATGGTGTATCTATAGATAACTTTAAACAAAGCGGGGCAAAACTACTATATATTACACCCTCGCACCAATACCCAACAGGCAGAGTCTTACCAGTTGCAAAGAGGCAAAAGCTACTGCAATATATCAGCTTGATTAATGGCTACTTAATTGAAGATGATTACGATAGTGAATTAAACTATATATCTCGTCCAATTCCATCTCTACAAGGTTTAGATAGTAGTGATAGTGTAATTTATGTTGGAACATTCTCTAAATCTCTATCACCTGCTATTAGAGTTGCCTATCTGCATCTACCCGATAGACTCCTAGAGAGTTTTAAAATGAGTTACTACAACCACTTTCCACGAGTAAGCTTACAAATTCAGGCAACTTTAACAGAGTTTTTAAAGGGTGGATATTTTGAAAAGCATTTAAGAAAAATGAGAACCATAAATCGAAAAAAGCATAACCTTATGCTAGAATCTCTAAATAAAGAGTTGGGTAATAGTTTTGAAGTTGTAACTAAGGGTGCAGGTTTGGCTATTTTAATATACCCAGCCACTCCATTTAATTGGCAAAAATTTAAAGAACTAGGGCGAGAAAATGGAATAAAACTATACTTTGCCTCACTTTATAACACAAGTAACTTTGAAGCCATCCGCTTAGGCTTTGGTGGCTTTAAATTAGAAGATATTCCAAAAGCTATAAAGCTATTTGGTAAAATATATAAAGAGTCAATAGAGTAAATACTATTGCATAATTTGAGCTAAAAGAACTCTATTAAGCTCGAATAAATGCGCGTGTCAATGTTTAAGTGTGTGTTTTGTAAATTTAGAGCTTTAGCTATTTAAAATAGAATATAAATAAGATACACAAATTTATTCGGGGCAATAAGCCTAAATAGATGCATATAAATTAACTCTATCAAGTTTTAAGTTATATTCAAAATTAATTTTTAGTAGCAACTTGGGTTAATAATGGTATCCCCACGAGGACTCGAACCTCGAGCTAGGCCTTAGGAGGGCCCTGCTTTATCCAGTTAAGCGATGAGGACAATAGGAGTAAAATTATAGCTAAATTTTACTTATTGCCACACTAATTAATACTCTAAAAGTAATTTCAAATAAAACAAAACCTATAC
>JALSPE010000050.1 GCA_026986085.1 Campylobacteraceae bacterium
TTAGTTAATCTCCAAACATGTGCTATACACTTTGTGTAAATCTCTATTAAAGTAGATATCTACATTATCTATTTTGTAATCTATCTCTATATTGCTCTCATTACCTTCTATATCTAACAAGCCAAGTTTTGGGCAATTTTGTATGCTCTCTTTTTTAATATTTTTTACGGTAGTAATTTTTAACCATTTATTATCAAAATCTTCATGAGTTATATAGCCATCTACTCTAACTTTTACCTCTGTTTGGCTATTGGTGTAATCTATATTTAAAGCATTAAAATCGACTCTTTTACCATTTATTATAGCATACCCTGTTAAATTTTCATGAACACTGCTATCTCTAGCCTCAATATAACCGCTACTGTAGTAAAACTCTCCATCTTCATTAACTATTTTTAAATCTTTTAGAGTTGCATCAAAATTATAGACAGAGTTAGCCTTTAGATAGTGTAACTCCCCATCAATTACCATATCTGCAACTTTACAACTATTATATATAGTTTTTACCCCATTAGTATCGGTATCTACACTTATTGTTCCACTTTCACACTTTTGGGTAGTTATCCTATCATCTCTTTTTAAGCTAATTACTCTCTTTTTTGCTCCAAAATTACCATTTATTGCACTTAATGCACTATCTGAGACAAGAGTGTTTTGCGATATTGATACAACTTTGTCAATATTCTCATCTGTAATGGTTAAAAGCTCTTTGTTTTGAATATTGGTGTTGCTTTTTATGCCCTCTCCACCACATCCTACAAGTAGAAAGGTTAAAGTAAAAATAGCAATTTTAACTATAGACATAATTTATCCTTATAAAATATATAAGAGAATAATACCATTTAATTGAGCATATCAATAAAATTATGGCAAAATGTAAGAATTATATTGATTTATTGATGATATTTTAAGGGTAAAATGATATTATCGCCATAAATTATACATATATAAAGGGGTTAAATGGAGCAGTTGGCATTAGTAATTTTAGCAATTTTAATAGCATCTATACTAAATATTCTACTTAAAAAATTGGATCTTCCAACTGCTATTGGTTATATCTTTACTGGGGTTATAGTTGCTCAATTTATTGGTGGGGAGAGTGAACCACTTGAGCATATATCAGAACTTGGAATAATATTTTTAATGTTTACAATTGGGTTAGAGTTTAGCTTTGGTGAATTAAAGGCTATGCGTAAACAAGTTCTTCTATACGGCTCTATGCAAGTTATTTTATCTGCAATAGTATTTGCTTTTATTGCAAATATAATATTTGGATTCGATATTAAAAGTGCAATAGTTATTGGTTCTGCTTTATCTCTATCTTCAACAGCAATTGTGCTTAAAATGTTAAATGATAATGGCGATATACACGCAGGGTATGGGCGTAAAGTTTTAGGTATTTTACTCTTTCAAGATTTGGCAGTAATTCCTATACTAATAATGATAGATATCTTCTCTAAAGATATAGAGGTATCGACCCTTCTATTAACTACAGCTCTACATATGGTAATATTTTTTGTTTTGCTATTTATTGGAAAGTTTGCAATAGATAGATACTTAGAGTTTGCAGTAAAATCTAAAAATCAAGAGATTTTTCTATTGGCAATACTCTTTAGCGTTTTAGCATCATCTGAAGTTGCTCATCTGCTTGGATTCTCATACTCTTTGGGAGCATTTTTTGCAGGTATGCTACTTGCAGAATCTCACTTTAAATATCAAATAGAAGCAGACTTAGCACCCTTTAGGGACCTATTTTTAGGACTATTTTTCTTTGTTGTTGGAAGTAGAATAGATATCTTTATTGTGGCTCAAAATTTTGTTGCTATAGTTGCTTTGGTTATTGTTATTATGGCTTTAAAAGCTTTGGTTATATTTGGGATACTATACTTTAATCAAAAGAGAACAGCCTTTAAGAGTGCATTAGCCCTATCTCAAGTAGGAGAGTTTGCACTAGCTATCTTTGTTTTAGCTCAAAATCACAACTTTATTGATGATAAATTAGCTAATATACTCTCTACAACTGTAATCTTTTCAATGATTGCAACACCATTTATTATTAAAAACTTAACCTCTATTGCAGATATAATCTTTAAAAGCCCAGTTCGTGAGTTAAAAATTACCTCTACTGGTTTAAAAAATCATATTGTAGTTTGTGGTTATGGACCACTAGGTAGAGAGGTTACCAAAGAGTTAAAAGCAAAAGGTTTTGATTATATATTAATAGAGCACGATTTAAAACTCTATCAAGAGGCACTAGAAGATAATCAACCAGTATTTTTTGGAAATGCGGCACAAAGAGTTGTGCTTGAGTCTATCGATATAAAAAAAGCTGCTGCTGTAATGATTACTTTTCACAATTTAGAGAAGATAAGATTAATAGCACAATCTGTATTAGATATAGCACCAAAAGCCCATATAGTAGCAAGAGTCAGGGGAGAAGAGGAACAAAAAGCACTAGAGGGAGCAGGTGTAGATTGTATTATATCAACTGTTGGAACGCTATGTGAAAAGATGACCCAAGAGTTACTATATTGCCCAGTTAAAATAAAAATATAGCAAAATAGTAGCTTTTATTGACCAAATAGATAATTTTTTGTATTATTATATAATCTAGTTTGTAGTTAAATGTTAAAATAGTGTTATTTAGATATAACTTTTAAAGATGTTTTATGTATAATACAACAAAAGATGGTTTTTTAACTCTCTTTTCTTTATTTTAAGGGGATATTATGTTAGTAGATAAGGTGAAATTAGCTAAATTCTTAGCCATTGCTGATAGCCAAAATATAAAAGAACAAAAGAGTGAAAATAAGAGTTCTTCTAATGATTTAACTTTTGGAAAACTCGTTATAATTTTTACTATATTTTTTTATCTACTTTATCTGATTATAAATAGATAGCTTATATTGGCTATCTGTTTATAATATCTTTTACAATTTTGTATCCGTGGTTTAGTGCTATTGCAATAGAGCCACCACTCTTAAATGCAATATCTCCTGCAATATAAATTCTATCTACTGAGGATTCTAAATTATCTTTAATTATAGGCTCACCTTTGCTATCTAAATCTAAATTTGCACTCTTTAAAAAATCTACAGGAGTCGTTCCACCTATTGCATAAATTACCCTATCGTAAACTTCACTGCTTCCATCTTTAAAGTTTACTTTAACAACTCCATCTTCATCTTCAAGTGACTCTATATCAACACCTAGTTTTGGCTTAACTAACCCACTATCAAATGCCTCTTGAATTAACTTTTTATTTGTAGGATTTGGTCTTGTTAAATTATCTCTTCTGTAATTTAGAGTTACACTGTTACTCTTTCCTAACTCTACTGCATACTCAGTAGCACTATCTCCACCACCTACAATAAGTATATTCTCATCTTTGCTACATTTATCTAAATTGAAGTTTACTCTTCCTCTTATTGAAGCTGGTATTTTGTAACTAGGCTTATTTGGCTTACCCATTCTACCAATAGCAATAACAATATTTTTTGCTTTAAAGTTACCTTTGCTCGAGCGAATATTGAATATGCCCTCATCATCTTTCTCTATCTTATCAACTTCGCAATTAAAGTGATAATCTATTCCATGCTTATCTATTAACTCATCAAAAAAGTCTAAAGTGCTCTCTTTTGTTCCATCTGTAAATGGAACATTACCCTCAATCTCAACAATTTGCCCCTGCCAATCTTTATCCACTCTTTTATTATCTTTATAAAACTTTCTGATTGTATCAGAGTGATTATTACTCTTCTCAAGTAGTAAAATTTTATCTAATCCAAGAACTTTAGCCTCTATTGCCGAACCAATTCCACCAGGTCCTCCACCAATTATTGCTATGTCATAAACACTATCCATTTTAATCCTTTTTAATAAAAAAATATTATAACATTTTTAGAAAGTTTTATTGTATAAAAAGTTTAAGATAGCAGTAAAACTACTATAGAGTGCATTATCTTACCCTGCAATTTGCATTTGCACTGATTAATTTAGATTTAATACCTCTTAATCTATCGGCTGTAATTTCTCCTAATCTTCTAAATAGTTTTTTTCTAGCTTTTAGCTCAGCATCATCATAACTAATGCAAGATGAGCTATAGACTTTAAATTTATAATTTATCGAATTTGTGTAGTATCCCTTACCTTTAACAGTATAAATTATTGCACCTTGAGCATCTCTTGTTAATTTGTAAGCAGAACAGTTCTGATAAGATGCACCACCAGATGTTTTAGTATCATTTACTGTAGATATAATTCTAACATTAATTCTATTTGGAGAGTTATAGTTATCTTCTATACCTCTTTTATATAACTCACTAGTTAAAGTCTGCTTAAAATATTTTCTATCTACATACGATATATCTCCAGATACATCTACTCTTGCATTATAATTTGCACCTCCTCTTGCACTTCTAACCTCGCCTCTATATGTATTAGAGCTAGAGTTAGAGTTTACATTTCCATAAAGAGAGCCACCTCCATACGAAGGGTGTGAGTATCTACTTGCACATCCACTAAAAATTGTTACCAAAGCCAAAGGAACTAACACTGTTACTAATTTCAAAATAATCCCCCAAAAAAAATATTCATTTCTATATTATATCTATATTTAGGTAAGATTTCAACTCTAATTATTTAAGAGGAGAAAATATGAACTTTGATAAAGTATTAAATGAGTTAATTAATAACATCTCACACCCACTAAAGAGTGGAAAAGAGTTAGAGTTAGCCCTAAAAGCAAAATTGACAAAAAAAGAGTTTAAATTACTAAAACTAAAAAGTGAAAAATTAGATAATAACACTATAAAAGAGAAGTTAAAGTTTGACAACCAAGAGTTAGAGAGAGTAGATAAAAATCTAATTAAAAAGATAAATCAAGAGAGAGTAAAGCAAGAGTTTTATAATATTTAGTAACTATTTTACAGACTCTACGCTTTTAACTATAAAATCTACAAACTCATCTCTATCATTTGGACACTTCGTTACTTTATAGTAGTTATAGCCTATCTTTTGAGCTATCTCTTTATGCTCTATATCTAACTCAAATATTGTCTCTGAATTATCTACAGTAAATGCAATAGGAAAAATTAATACATTTAAATTTGTTGGATTTCTTAAAACATCACTTAAATTTGGCTCTAGCCATGTTCCATTGCCAACTTTTGACTGATATGCCAACTCTATATCTTGAAACTCTACCCCATCTCTAATTAATAACTGTTTTAAAAGTTCAAAATTTGCTTCTATATGTTCACGATATGGGTCTCCACTCTCTATTATGTCTAAAGGTAAACCGTGAGCTGATACTATCAATTTAATCTCTTTTGGCTCTCTTTTCTCAAGCGCCTCTTTTATCAATTTTACCTGTATCTCAATATACTCTAAATTAAAGTAATATCTGTCTATTATCTTAATTTTTGGAGAGTAATCTATCTCTTTACATCTATCTAATATATCCTCTATTGATGATTTGGTAGTAGTAGATGAGTAGTGTGGATACATAGAAAATAGTATCAACTCCTCTATGTTGTTTTGCTTTAACTCTTTTAAAATTTCTTTTGCAAAAGGTTCTACATAGCGCATTACAGGGTATGTTTTAGTGCCTAATCTACTCTCTAATTTTGATGCAAGAGAACTTGTAATCTTTAACAGGGGGGATTTACCACCAATTTCTCTATAGTTATCTTGAGCCTCTTTTAATCTCTTTTTTACTATAATAGAGCCTACAAGTTTTCGAATAATAGGGTTTGTTTGTAGAATATATGGGTCTTTAAACATATTTCTTAAAAATATCTCAACATCCTCAATAGAGTTTGGACCACCCATATTTAGTAGCAAAAGTGCTTTCATAATTATCTCTTTTTAGCGTATATTACACAATTTTATCTTTGTTTTATAAGAATTTGATATAAATCATTAAAATTAACTATCTATTTTGTTAAAATTTGTAAAAAAGAGGTAATTATGGAGTATCCTAAATTTTATGATGAGGTAGAGCCATTTATACTATACGATAGTTTAAGTGATTTTTTAGGGGCAACAAAAGATGGAGAGGTGGAGATTAACTACTTAGATTGCGTTAAATTAGCATCTCACTCTTGCCCAACAGTAGCAAGTAGCTTTGTTGCTACAAAAGTTGCACTCAAAGAGCTTTACAAAGATTCCACTCCACAAAGAGGAGCAATAAAAGTAGAGTTAAAAGAAGACAAAGAGAGTGGAGTAGCAGGAGTAATTGGCGCAGTTGCAGGTTACATTTGTGGTGCTAGTGATAATGGAGGCTTTACAGGAATAGGAGGCAACTTTAATAAAAGAGATCTGTTAAAGTTTGGGGCAAGTTCACTTAATGGATTAATTAAATTCACAAGATTAGATAACCAACAAGAGGTAACTATAAATATAGATACATCAAAAGTTCCAGGAAATCCAAAGATGAAAGAGCTTATGCAAAAATCACTACAAGGAGCTGCAAGCAAAGATGAGAAAGAGGAGTTTCAAAAATTATGGCAAGAGAGAGTTGAGTATATTCTACTAAATAAAGAGAAGTGGCAAGAGATAGCTACAGTAGTAAATTAGTTAGCTCTTAGCCCAAAAATTTGCTAAATTTAACAAATTTCAATGTGAGGTTAAAACCTCACTTCCAGTAAGGCAATGTAAGAGCACAAAGCGCGAGGGCACCACGCCAAGTGGATCTCAGTGACAGCGTAGTCAAACGGACTTATTCGTTTTGTGTCCAATAAGAAAAAAGAGCGCGAGACCTCCACGCTGAAGGAAACTCAGAGTTGGCATCCAATCAAAGAGCGCAAAGCTCGAGAGCCCTCTGCTGAAGAGAACTCAGCGTTAGCGTAGTAAAACGGACTTGTTTGTTTGGCGTCCAATAAGGAAAGAGCGCAAAGCGCGAGAGCCCTCTGCTGAAGAGAACTCAGCGTTAGCGTA
>JALSPE010000051.1 GCA_026986085.1 Campylobacteraceae bacterium
AAAGAGATAGATAAAAAGTTTGAGTTTGATGAAGCTGTTGCATCAGTATTTGATGATATGCTAAGTCGTTCTGTGCCTTTTTATAGGCAGGTGCAAGAGTTGGTTATAGATTTTTTGGCTTTAAATTTAAAGCAAGGCGATAGAGTTATAGACCTTGGTAGCTCTACTGGAGAGTTTTTGATAAATTTAAATAGAAAAGTTAAAAGTTTAAACCTAATTGGGATTGACAACTCTAAACCAATGCTAAAACAGGCACAAAATAAAGTAAAAGCTTATGGTGTTGATAATATTAATTTTATTTATGCTGATATGTTAGATTACGATTTTAGTAATTTTAATGCCATTATTGCTAACTATACACTGCAATTTATTCGCCCATTAAATCGCCCAAAATTGGTGCAGAAAATTTATGATGGTTTAAAAAATAATGGATATTTTATATTTAGCGAAAAGGTAATCTTTGAGGATAAAAAGCTTGATAAAGATATTATTGATATATATTACGACTATAAAAAGAAGCAAGGCTATAGCGAATATGAGATAGTTAAAAAACGAGAAGCATTAGAAAATGTGTTAATTCCATTTACAATAAAAGAGAATATCTCTATGTGCAAAGAGGCTGGATTTAGCAGTGTTGATACACTTTTTCAATGGGGTAATTTTGTAACATTTATTGCCAAGAAATAGATTAAGTAGTAAGTAATAGGTAATAAGTAAAAAGTAAAAGGTAATAAGTATGAAGTTTGGTGTGTAATTTATTACTAAATGGGTATTGAAGAAATTATTTTATATAAATCTCTTCTAAATATCTTGCAACTGCATCTTCATCATTAGAGTATGGAAGGACTATAGTTGCTAACTCTTTAAGCTCATCTATCGCATTTGCAACGGCTATTTTTATTTTAGCTTCTTTGAATAAGGCAATATCATTATGGCTATCTCCAAATACTGTCGTATGGTTAAAGTCTGCTCCTTCAATCTCTTCAAGTTTTTTAAGAGCATGGGCTTTATCTCCTTTTGAATCTAAAATAGTTGTAAAGTAACAATCAATATATGGGTCTTTTGCAGATTTAATTTCGATATTATCAAAATTATCTTTTAGTATGGATGTAAGAGTAATTGCATCTTCTTTTGATGTAAGATACACAATTTTTAGATTATTCTCTTTGGCTCTAAGTTTTTTATCTTCAAATACTCTTTTTCTATTTTTCATAGTTTTTAGTAGCTCTATTTGATAGTTATTTAGTTGATGGGGATAGAAAAACTCTTCAGCTTTATTTGTATAGGCAACAATAAGCGGATAGACTTTTAATGTTTTGTATATAGTATCAATTATTGCATCACCTAAATCCTTATTGATGGCTTTCATATCTATAATTTCACCATCTGGAGTTGTAATTAGTGTTCCATCTAGCAGTATCAAAGGCTCTTTTAGCTCTAGACCCTTTAATAACTCTTTAACTCCTGTGTAACTTCTTGCTGTAGCAATTGATAGTTTATTATTTTTTGCTGTTTGATTCCATATTTTTTTGGTATATTCGCTGATTGTTAAATCGCTTCTAAGAAGTGTAAAATCTAAATCACTCAAAATTAATTTATTCAAAACTTTGCCTTTTACTTTATAAAATTATAACATATTATTTATACATAATTTTATTATTTTGCTACTTAGATTGCACTCTAATTTCTATAAATATGTTATGGTAAATAAAAAAAGGAGTAACAATGCTAACACAAGAGCAAAAAGATGTGATTTTAAAATTAGCAAAAGAGGCTGTTGTTAGTGCTGTTACCCAAAGAGATGTAGATAAAAGTGAGTGGCTAAAAAGATATCCTTGGCTTAAAGAAAAAGGAGCAGTTTTTGTAACTCTTAAAAAAGGAGGAGAGTTAAGAGGATGTATAGGCTCTATTGTAGCTCATAGAAGTCTAATAGATGATATAATTTATAATGCAAAAGCTGCAGCACTAAATGACCCAAGATTTAATCCAGTTAGTGCTAATGAGTTAAAGGATATAAAAGTAGAGGTATCTTATTTAACCCATCCAAAGCCTCTAGAGTATAAAGATATTCCAGATTTGAAAAATAAGATTAGACCAGGTATTGATGGTGTTATATTGAATCTAAATGGTCATCAAGCAACATATCTACCATCTGTTTGGGAGCAGTTGCCATCATTTTATGCTTTTTTTGCAACACTTTGTCAAAAGGCAGGGTTAAATAACAACTGCTTAGAGTATCATCCAGATATTTACACTTATGAAGCAGTTGAGATAAAGGATTAAAGATGAGTGCAATTAGTGATTTTTATAGAGTAAAAGGTGATAAGATAGTTTGCACACTATGTCGTCATTATTGTCAATTAAAAGATGGGCAAGTAGGAGTATGTGGGGTTAATAAAAATAGTGGTGGTAAACTAGAGACTTTAGTATATGGTAAGGTTAGTGCTCTAAATGTAGATCCTATAGAGAAAAAACCACTATATCACTTTTTGCCAGGAAGCACGGCACTTTCTATAGGAACTGTTGGATGTAATTTTAAGTGTCCATTTTGTCAAAATTGGCAAATTTCTCAAAGTAAAGAGTTTGATAAATCATATAATTTAACACCTCAAGAGATTGTAGATTTAGCACTTAAGTATAAATCTAAAACTATTGCATATACCTACAATGAACCAACTATTTTTTATCCTTTTGCAAAGGATGTTGCTCTATTGGCAAAAAAGAAGGGATTAAAAAATATATTTGTAAGTAATGGGTTTGAGACACCAGAAGTAATTGAGGATATGGTTGGTGTAATAGATGCTTTTAATATTGATATAAAAGGCTTTAACAGCAGTTATTATAAAAAAGTATTAAAAGGTGGATTAGATGGAGTTTTAGATACTTTAAAAAGATTAAAAGAGAAAAACTTTTGGGTTGAGACAACAACTTTAATTGTTCCAGGAGATAACGATAGTGATGAAGAGTTAAGTAAAATAGCTAACTTTATTGCAAAAGAGTTAGATGTAGATACACCTTGGCATATAAGTGCTTTTCATCCTGATTATAAAGTTTTGGATAAAGACTCAACACCTCTAGAGACTTTAAAAAGAGCATATGAAATTGGTAAAGATGCGGGGTTAAACTACATATATATGGGAAATGTAGCTTTACCTTCAAATACAATATGTCCAAAATGTAATAACATTTTAATTGAGAGAGTAGGATATAAAATAGTTAAAAATGATATTGTAGATGGAAGGTGCAAATATTGTAATGAAAAAATTGCAGGAGTTTGGAAATGAGTAAAAGAGTAGCAAAAAATGCTGGAACATTCTATCCAGCAGATGCAAATAGTATAAAAAAGATGATAGATTTATTTAATGAAATTTTAATGAAAAATGAAGATTATAAAGATTTATTAAAGCTAACACCAAAAGCTATTATATCTCCACATGCAGGATATATCTATAGTGGTTATACTGCTAATATTGCTCATAGAATTTTGGCTAATAGAAAGGTAAAAAGAGTAGTAGTAATTGGACCTAGTCATCATAGCTATTTTGAAGGTGTTAGTGGTAGTTTTTTTGAAAAGTATGAAACTCCATTTGGAGATATAGATATAGATTTAGAGTATTTAAATATTATTAATAAAACATTTGGTCTTAGTTTTGTGAAAGAGGCTCACTCTTTGGAGCATAGCACAGAGACACAAATGCCATTTATAAAATATTATCAACCAGATGTAAAAGTAATAGAGTTAATTTATGG